>JAHIVC010000027.1 GCA_018816945.1 Bacteroidota bacterium
CTTCTGTTTTAACGGACACCACCTATTATAGGCTGATGCAATCATCTTCTCACAATTATGCAGATAAAGCTACAAATGTTGTAACAATTTATGTTTATCCACAATTTGCAGTAGGGAGTATTTCAGATGATCAAACCGTTTGTTTCAATACAGCACCTGATTTACTCATCGGTACAGAGCCAACAGGCGGACATCTACCTTATACCTACCAATGGCAACAATCTTCGGATGGCGTTAATTTTACAGATATTGCCGGTGCCAATAGCTTGAATTATCAAGCTCCGGCTATCACAGTGAAAACCTTTTTCAGGCAAATTCAAACGTCTGCAAGCAACTGTGGAAGCTTTGCAACTGATCATGTAATAATGACGATTCAAGCGCAACCAATTGTGGATATTGGCGTTGATCAGGCAATGATTTGTTCAAACCAAGGCTATCAATTATTTGCTATTGCCGAAAACTATGGATCGGTGACATGGACCAGTTTAGGGGATGGAAGCTTTAGCGATGTAAATATTTTAAATCCGGTTTATACGCCCGGACAGAATGATATAGCTAGTGGTTCTGTAACTTTAGTTGTTAATGCAATCGGTATTTCTGCTTGTGAAATGCTCGCTTCCGATCAAATGATCCTTTCGTTTTATCCAACAATAGTGGTGAATGCCGGCAAAGACTTGACAGTTTATGAGAACTCCCAAATACAAATCGATGCAACGGTTACGGGCTCAGGTAATTATTCTTATTTGTGGTCTCCGGCCGAATTGGTTTCTGACGCAACAATCCTAAATCCTGTCACAAACCCGATTACAGATTCAACAACCTTAATTTTACGGGTAACCGATATTGAAACAGGCTGTAGTTTTTATGATCAGGTAACTTTCAGGATTGAGCCTGGGGTAACCTATCAGATAAAAGGAGTCATTTCAACAATTGGTTTAAAAAACACTTTGCCTGTTACCAATGTGTTTTTTACAGGAATCAATAAAACAACCGTAACTAACAATCAAGGGGAATACAGCATGATGGTACCTTCCGGTTATTCCGGTTGGGCAATCCCTTCCCGTCCCGGTTACGTTTTTGAACCCGACAGCATTGCCTTTAATTATGTTGCTGAAGATATTATTGAACAAAATTATGGTGGTGCTTTTTATATGCGGGCGAAAGCTACTCCCGATTCGATCATTGCCGGACAAAGTGTTCAATTATCGGTCGAGCTGGTTAATTCTACAAATCCGATAACAGTTTGCAGCTGGCAGGATGAAAACGGTGAGTTTAGTACTGAAAAAAGCCCCTCGGTAGCACCAACACAAAGCACACTTTACACAGTCTATATTCAAGATGCGTACGAAAAAACATTTGATACTGTCAGGGTTTATGTGTCAACAACTACCGGCATTGATGATCAAAAGACAAACGAAGATAAAATATCGCTTTATCCAAATCCGACAAGAAACATTGTCCACATCGAAATTGGTGGCGTATTGGATGCTCAAATAATTTCTATCGTAAATCCAAATGGAATCCTTGTCAGGCAAATAAAATTGCCAAAATCAGTATATGATCAGAAAGTCGAAATCAACCTTGAAAATCTGATTAAAGGTTCTTATTACCTATTAATCACAAATAGCAAAGGTGAATTGATTGCCACCAAAAAAGTGATAAAAATCTGATTGGGAAGTCCTTAATTATTCATCAAAAACAATAAAAAAGAGTTCAACCATAAATGTTGAGCTCTTTTTTATTCAACTAGTATTGACACTGCAACAATTCCCGGACCTGTATTGGCACCTAAAACAGGCGATGCTTCACGCATAAAAAGAGGTTCTTTTTTAAAAATACCGGTCAGCTCTTTTGCATACTCTTCAGCCGTTATTAAATTATCGGCATGTGTAATGGCATATTCCCATATTTGATTATTTGCAGCCATTTTAATCGCGTGCTTTAAAATATTTTTTTTACTGCCATTTTCAGTAAATGATTTTTCCATTAAAACTGATTTTCCATTCTTATCAACACTAATGACGGGTTTTAGATTGAGTAAGTTTCCGATAAATCCCTTCAAAGGATTAACACGACCGCTGCGCGCGATATATTTAAGTGATTTAACACTCACATATATTTCAGATTTTTGAATCCAATCTTGTGTCAATAAGATCAATTGCTCATGATTATATTTACCAGATTCTATAGCCTTTGCTAATCTTAATACAACAAGTCCTAACCCTGCTGTCAGAAGCTTTGAGTCAATAACCGTGATATTAGTTTTGGTTTGTAAACCTATTGATTTTGCAGCCTTTTGGCTATTAGAAAATGTACCGCTCATTGCGTTACTTAGTTGAACCGCAATGATTGAATCATAATGTGAGCTTAAAAAAGAATATTTGTTTGAGAACAGCTCGAAAGTAGGTTGAGCAGTAGTAGGATTTTTTTTAAGATTATGAAACATCTTGTAAAACTTTTCTGCTTTTAAAGTCACTCGATCTAAATAATAGCTGTCACCGATATGAACCGTGAGTGGAACAACGTTTATTTGATGTTTTTGAATGAATTCGTCAGGTAAATCACAGGTTGAGTCTGTGACAATAGCGATTGGAGCTAATCTATTGGTCATTACCTGATTTTGCATGACCATATCATCCACTTTCTGGTAAGTGATATCGCCATACTTATGGATTTCTTCGAATAAATTTGCAGGATCATCGGTATGAATGTGTATTCTTAGTTTTGCTTGAGAACCTGCAATAACCAATGAATCGCCCATTTCCTGTATCTTATTTAAAATGAGTTTTTTGTCAAGTTTTATACCTTCTAACATTGCTTCTGTACAGTACCGAAAATTAATCTCATCGTGAGAAATTAATTCAGCTTCAACTGATTGTACTTTTATAATATTTCGGGCAGGAAGGATTCTTTTGACTTCTCCATGATTAAAAAAATCAATCATTCCTTCAAGAAAAACTACAAAACCTTTTGCCCCTGAATCAACCACCTTTGCCTTTTTAAGAACTTCCAATTTTTCAGTTGTTTCTTTTAATGATTTAGTTGCTGAATGCAATGATTCTGCTATTAGTTGCTGAAAGTCATCAAATTTATCTTTAACTCTATCAATATGCTCCACCCATTCACGCATTACTGTGATCATGGTACCTTCAACAGGGTTTGCAATAGCTTCGTATGCATATTTTATTGATTCAACCAAGATAGCCGCAAATGATTTTACATTGATCGGTTGATCTGCTTTTATTTCATTACTAAAGCCATACAAAAATTGAGCGAAGATAATTCCGGAATTACCTCTTGCTCCAACGAGAGCTGCATTTGCGATGGCATCAGCTGTTTGTTTAAGGCTATTTGTAGGGATGGTTGTATCGATGATGGCCCTCATTGTGGAGGTCAAATTTGTTCCTGTATCAGCATCAGCCACCGGGAAGACATTAATTTTATTCAACAAATCCTGATTGTCGAAAATTCTTTGTGCCCCTGCCAGAAAGCTATAGTATAATTGCTTTCCATCAAGTTCTTTTCTATTGGGAATATATCTAGACAAAATAGTATGATTTAGTTATTTAGTGCGATACAAATATAATAATTCCTAATAATAGTTAATAATTTATTTGATGTTGTTAAGCTCAGATATACAATGACATATATAATAACTAGATATATTTAACGCTTATATTTATGGTTCGTATAATATTCTAATTATGCCGGATAGGTGAGAAAAAAATAGATTTTGTATGGCTATTGAAACCTAATACTATTAAAGCTTGTATAAATATTAAAGACCTTAAAAAATACATTGTAATTTATATTGTCAGCAGAATATTTAATATCTTTGTATCTTATAAATTGGCAGGTTCTACATTCAAAATAAATAAAAAATTAAGGATATAGTTCAATTTATCAACTAAATAATAGAAATATGAAAAAGTTTATATTAATCCTTGGCATTTTCCTGTTTTCATCTGTAATAGTAAATGCACAGGAAACTAAGGATGAGAATCCAAACGCGCCACAAATAAAATTTGAAACCTTAATACACGATTATGGTAAAATTCTTAAAGATAGTGATGGTAAATTCAAGTTTATCTTTACCAATTCAGGTCTGGAACCTTTAATTTTATCACAACCTCGTTCTTCGTGTGGTTGCACCGTTCCAACCTGGCCAAAAAAGCCAATACTTCCAGGTAAATCAGATGAAATAGAGGTAACTTATGTTACTAATCGGGTAGGGCCCTTTGCAAAAACAGTTACAATCATGTCAAATGCCAAAACTCCGATTGTAGTTTTAAAAATACAGGGTGAAGTTGTTGAGAAACTTGTAGATGGTACACCATCAAAAAATAGTGGATCAGCCCCAACCAGTAAATAAACCTAATTAAATAACATGATCCCGTCTAAGTCAGGCGGGATTTAATTTTTGATTCGATATGCCAAAGATTTCATTAAAAGGGCAGAAAATGCCCGAATCTCCAATTCGTAAATTGGTTCCTTATGCAGAGAAGACCAAAAGTAAAGGAATTAAAGTGCATCATTTAAATATTGGTCAACCAGACATTAAAACTCCGGAAGTAGCATTGAACGCCATCAGAAATTTTGATCAAAAAGTGGTTGCTTACAGTCATTCTGCGGGTATTTTATCCTATCGTCAGAAGATGTTGAAGTATTATGAAAAACATGATATTCATATTACAGCCGACGATATTATTGTTACTGCAGGAGCATCTGAAGCAATATTATTTGCAATGCAAACCTGTTTGGATCCCGGAGATGAAATAATTATTCCGGAACCTTTCTATGCAAATTATAATGGCTTTGCTATTAATTCAGGGGTTACGGTCAAACCTATTTTCTCAAGCATTGAAACTGGGTTTGCTTTACCGGCGATGGCTGAATTTGAGAAGGCTATTACACCAAAAACAAAAGCCATTATGATTTGTAATCCTAATAATCCGACTGGGTATCTTTATTCAAAAGAAGAACTGGAGGTTTTACAGGAATTGGTTAAAAAGTATGATTTATATTTGATTGCTGATGAAGTATATCGTGAATTTGTTTATGATGGACATAAACACTATTCAGCAATGTATTTAAAGGAAATTGAAAACAACGTTATTTTGATCGACTCCGTTTCGAAAAGATATAGCGCGTGCGGCGTTAGGATTGGATGTATAATTTCTAAAAATAAGGAAGTAATGCAAACGGCACTAAAATTTGCACAAGCTCGATTGAGTCCTCCCACATTTGGTCAGGTTGCCGCTGAAGCCGCTATTGATACTCCGGAATCATATTTTACTGAAGTTGGTGCAGAATACATTGCAAGACGAAATGTTGTTGTAGAAGGTATTAATAAGATTAAAGGTGCATATTGTCCAAATCCGGCCGGTGCTTTTTATGTGGTAGCTAAATTGCCCATCGATAATTCAGATAAATTCTGCAAATGGTTGCTCGAAGATTTTAGTTATAAAAACGAAACTGTAATGTTAGCGCCTGCTTCCGGATTTTATTCAACTCAGGGTAGGGGACTTGACGAAGTGAGAATCAGCTATGTTTTAAACTGTGATGATTTAAGAAGTTCCATCAAATGTTTGGATGAAGCACTTAAAGTTTATCCTGGAAGAACAATTTAATAAAAAATAGACTTATTCAAAATCAGGGTAAAGTAAATATTTTGCCCTGATTTTTTTGTATTCCTTTATGTCGCTTTGCCAGCTCCTCCTGATTTCAGCTTCACTCATTCCTTCAATAATTTGCTGTCTCAGTAAATCTTGTCCAACGAGATTCTCAAAATAGGCCTTGAAAAACTCATCCTTGTTCCCAAAATCCTGATAAAACTGGATTATCCATTTCAAATTTATTTTTTTATCTGCAAAAATTTGTTTTAAATCTATATTTTTTAAATTGATGCCATAACATTTTTGACCCTTAAGTGGAGGGTTTATGCTCGCTTCAGGAATACTCTGTGGTGTAAATGAAAAATCTTTTTTACTGTAATTTGGATGTCCTGCAACCTGAAATGGAAACGAAGTCCCTCTGCCTATACTGACTATGGTTCCTTCGAATAAAGCAAGTGAAGGATATAAAAGTACAGAAGAAAATGTAGGAAGGTTTGGAGAAGGCTTAATAGGTAAATCCATTGTAAGTGAATGGGTGTAGTTTTTTACGGTTATCACTTCTAATTTACATTTCAACTTATTTTCTAACCACGACTCACCATTAACCATCATCGCATATTCACCAAGGGTCATCCCATGCACAATTGGCACAGGGTGCATTCCAACAAAGGATTTATGGTTAGATTCTAAAATTGGCCCATCCACATAAAAACCATTAGGATTTGGTCGATCAAATATAAGTAAGGGAATATTGTTTTCAGCGCAAGCTTCCATCACATATGTCATTGTTGATAGGTATGTGTAAAACCGAATTCCGACATCCTGAATGTCAAAAATAACAATATCGATATCTTTCAAATCTTCAACAGTTGGCTTTTTATGGTTTCCGTATAGTGAAGTTATCGGGAGGCCTGTTTTGGAATCACGTTGATCATCTATTAATTCACCATCTGATTTATCGCCCCTAAAACCATGCTCAGGACAAAATACTTTTTTTAGACCTAATCCTAATTCGACTAAAATATCAACCGAATGTTTATCTCTGACCAAAGAAGTGTGATTAGCAACAATTGCAATGCGTTTACCTTTCAATATAGGTAGGTAAATGTCAGATTGAGCAGCACCTACGATCAAATCATTGTAGGGAACAATGGTCACTTTTTTACTTGATTCGGCAGTTTGGCATGCACTTAACGAGCAAATGATAATTAGGAGTTTTGAGATTGATTTCATTTTCTATCTTTGTAAAAAAAATAATGTGAATACGGCTTTATTTATTGCTAAAAGAATCAGCTCTTCCCGAAAAAACAGCTTCTCCCGTCCAATTATTCGTATTGCGATTGCCGGAGTAAGTCTGGGAATAGCAGTAATGATTATTTCTATTGCCGTCGTCACCGGATTCCAAACACAAATAAGAGATAAAGTTATTGGTTTTGGCTCGCATATACAAATCAATAAATACGATTTCAACTCTTCATACGAAGCAGCACCCATCAGTAAAAATCAACATTTCTATCCTAAGATTGATAGTGTTGAAGGAATCAGGCACATCCAGGTTTATGCTTATAAGGCAGGAATCATCAAAACCGAAGATCATATACAAGGGGTTGTTTTAAAAGGTGTAGGAACTGATTTTGACTTTTCATTCTTCAATAAAAATCTGATCGAGGGTAAAGCCTTTGAATTAGATTCAAATTCCAGATCAACTGAGGTTTTAATCTCTAAAAATATTGCTTCAAAAATCAATCTGAAAGTGGGTGACGATTTACGGATGTATTTTGTGTCGTCAGATCAAAGTGGTGTTCGGGGTAGGATGTTTAGCATTAGTGGAATTTACGAAACAGGATTGTCAGAATTTGATGAGATATTTGTAATCGGCGATATTGCGCAAATTCAGCGTCTAAATGGCTGGGAACCTGATCAGATTGCCGGGTTTGAAATATTGTTAGATGATTTTAATGAAATTGACAGATTAAGTGATTATGTTTATGGAGAAATTGGGTATGATTTAAATGCACAAAGCATCAAGAAGGTTTATCCGCATATTTTTGATTGGTTACAACTTATGGATATGAATGTATTCATCATACTGGCATTAATGATTTTGGTTTCAGGGATTACCATGATTTCAATTTTATTAATTGTGATTTTGGAAAGAACCAGTATGATTGGCATTCTTAAATCTTTCGGTGCCAGAAATATCTTAATAAGAAAACTATTTATTTATAATGCTATCCATATCATTGGAAGGGGAATGTTTTATGGGAATACGCTTGGATTAGCAATTTGTGTTATCCAGCAAAAATTCGGGATTATGAACCTGGATCAGGAATCCTACTATATCTCTGTAGTTCCAATCAATATAGATATTGCATCGATCGTCATCATCAATATCCTTACTTTTATTATTTGTAGTTTGATACTAATCATTCCGTCTTTAATAATAGGCAAAATATCCCCACTTAAAGCCATCAGATTTAGCTAGATATTTGAAAAAGAATTGATTGTTCGGAAGTTCCTATTTTTTATGTAGTCCGCACTCTTTGGTATCCGGATTCTCCCACCACCATCTTCCCGCACGGCTGTCTTCACCTTTTCTGATCGCTCTTGTACAAGGTTGGCAACCTATACTTAAAAATCCCTGATCGTGTAAGGTATTATAAGGAATATTATTTTCTTTAATATATGCCCAAATATGTTCTTCTGTCCAATCAATTAATGGATTGATTTTTATAAGTCCGTTTAAGGGGTCCCATTCTACAATATTCATTTCAGTTCTGGTTGGAGATTGCTCTCTTCTCAATCCGGTGATCCAAACATCCATGCCTTCCAATGCCCGTTTCAAAGGATTGATTTTTCGGATATTGCAACATAACTTTCGATTTTCGATATTTTCATAAAATAAGTTGACACCTTTATCTTTAACCATGGCTTCAACTTCATGGGTTTCAGGAAAATAAATATCAATTGGAATTTTATATCGATGACGACTCTTGTCAATTAGTTCATATGTTTCCGGGAAAATCCTTCCTGTATCTAGCGTAAAGACTTTAATTTCTTTACTAATAACCGAAAGCATTTGAAGTATAACCTGATCTTCTGCACCAAAACTTGATGCAAAAGCAATTCGTTTTTGGAACCTAACTAAGAAATATGTGATGATTTCAACCGCTGACGAATTTTTAAGTTCAAGATTCAATTTTTTTATTTGTTCAAAATTCATATTTCTTTATATTTATGAGAGGCAAATATAATTATAATTGTACATTTGATTTAAGCAAATAAATAAAGAATGAGAATTCATTTTATTGCCATTGGCGGGGCTGCAATGCACAACCTTGCCATCGCGCTTCACAAAAAAGGTGATATTGTTACCGGATCAGATGATGAAATTTTTAATCCATCGAGAGCAAGGCTAGCCAACTATGGCTTGTTACCGGAAAGTATTGGCTGGAATCAAAATCGAATAGGAAGGGGTTTAGATGCCATAATTCTTGGAATGCATGCCAGAGCTGATAATCCGGAACTTCTGAAAGCGAAAGAATTAGGTTTGAGAATCTATTCTTATCCTGAATTCTTATATGAACATGCAAAGAACAAAACGAGGATCGTAATTGGCGGAAGTCATGGTAAAACCACCATTACAGCGATGGTTTTACATGTATTAAAACAAGCCGGAATTGAAACCGACTATATGGTAGGTGCTCAGCTGGACGGATTTGAAGTGATGGTAAGATTGTCGGATACTGCAAAATTCATGGTCTTTGAAGGAGACGAATATTTGACATCGCCACTTGATCTTCGACCAAAATTCCATTTATACAGGCCTCATATTGCATTGATTAGTGGTATCGCATGGGATCATATTAATGTTTTCCCAACTTTTGAAAATTACGTGGATCAATTCAGGATTTTCATCAACTTGATCGAGAAAGGGGGAAGTTTGGTTTATTGTCAGTGTGACGAAATATTGAATAAACTCGTTAATGAAACAAAGTCAAATGTTCAATTAAAACCATACAACTTACCGAATTATCAGATTATAGAAGGCAAAACATATTTGAACATTGATTCGATGCAGGTGCCACTTGAAATTTTTGGCGAGCATAACCTGCTTAATTTGAACGGTGCCCGTAATATTTGTAATGAAATTAAGGTTAGCGATGAAACGTTTTACAATGCCATAAAGAGTTTTAAAGGAGCATCAAACAGACTTGAATTAATTGCCAAAGATCGATTCACGACTTTATTTAAAGATTTTGCACATTCACCATCTAAATTGAGGGCCACTATTAATGCTGTTAAAAATCAATATCCGGAGCGTGATTTGGTTGCCTGTATGGAGCTGCACACATTTAGTAGTTTGAATCAGGATTTTTTAAAAGAATATAGCGGAAGTATGGATAAAGCAGATTTTGCTTTTGTATATTATAATCCCGAAACCTTAAAACATAAAAATCTGCCTGCTCTATCTCCTGATCTGGTCAGGAAGGCATTTAATCATCGTAACCTCAAAGTTTACAGCGATTCAGAAGTCTTGATCAGTTATTTGTTAAATCATAATTGGAAGAATAGAAATCTGATTTTGATGTCATCGGGCAATTTTGACGGACTTGATTACCCATCATTTTCACGAAATATTTTACAGGGATAACAAAAAAGGGAAGCCAAATAGCTTCCCCTTTTTTATGTTATTTTGAGTAATTTACCCATTCATCGAAATCAGAAATTCTTCATTACTCTGTGTGAATTTAATTCTGTCTTTCAGAAATTCCATTGCTTCTAAAGGAGTCATGTCTGCTAAATGGTTTCTTAAAACCCAAATTCGTTGTAAGGTTTCTTTATCGAGCAATAAGTCTTCGCGACGTGTACTTGATGCAACAATATCAATTGCAGGATAAACGCGTTTGTTCGATAGTTTACGATCAAGCTGAAGTTCCATGTTACCGGTACCTTTAAATTCTTCGAAGATAACCTCATCCATTTTTGATCCGGTATCGATCAATGCGGTTGCTATGATGGTTAATGAACCACCATTTTCAATTTTACGTGCAGCTCCAAAAAATCGTTTGGGTTTCTGTAATGCATTTGCTTCAACACCTCCTGATAAAACTTTACCCGAAGCAGGAGAAACAGTATTGTAAGCTCTGGCCAAACGGGTTATAGAATCTAGCAAAATTACAACATCATGACCACATTCAACCATTCGCTTGGCTTTTTCGAGTACGATATTGGCAATTTTAACGTGTCTTTCTGCAGGCTCATCAAATGTTGAAGAAATAACTTCGGCTCTTACGCTTCTGGCCATGTCTGTCACTTCCTCAGGACGCTCATCAATCAATAAAATGATTAAATAAGCTTCAGGGTGGTTTGCAGCGATAGCATTGGCAACCTCTTTCAACAAAACGGTTTTACCTGTTTTTGGCTGAGCTACGATTAATCCTCTTTGTCCTTTACCGATTGGCGTAAACATATCAATAATACGTGTCGACATGGTTTCTCCGGAATGTCCGGTAAGTTTAAATTTTTCTTCAGGAAATAAGGGAGTCAAATAATCGAAAGGAATACGATCCCTTACTTCTTCAGGTCTTTTGCCATTGATTAACTCAACTTTTATCAGTGGGAAATATTTTTCACTTTCTTTTGGTGGACGAATTGTTCCCTGAACAGTATCACCGGTTTTTAAACCAAAAAGTTTAATCTGTGATTGAGATACATAAATATCATCTGGTGAATTCAAATAATTATAATCTGATGATCTTAAAAAGCCATAACCATCCTGCATAATTTCTAAAACTCCTTCACTTGAAACAATACCTTCAAAATCAAATGAATATTGAGGACGTTTTCTTGATTCGGATGGAGCAATTCTCTCTGATTGAGGCATGTCGGATTTAATGTCTGCCTGCTTTTCATCAAATTGAATTAATTCATCTTCAATTGGAGTCTGAAAATCTTCTTTAGGTTGCTGTTCAACTCTTTCGTCAACTCTCCGCTTGAAATCTTTTGGTTTATGCACAACTCTTTCAACAGGAGCAGATTGGGTCGTAAGATTTTCCTTTGGTATAAGAGCAGGTTGTGGTTCTTCTCTTGCAAATAGCTCTTTTGGTTGCTCCCACTTGTTTTCATTTTCGCTTTTAAGGTTAATGATTTTTTTATCCTTTTTATCAATAGGAGAAGTTGAAGCCAAAAGTTCATCTTTTTTTACAAAATCTTTAACTTCTTTTTCCTGGGAATTATTTCCACCAATACCCGGAATTCGAGCCCGTTTGCTTTTAAAAACTTTTTTCGATTCCTTTTTTTCTTTTTTTAATACTTCTTCGGTAGGATTTAAAGCCTGAAAGTCAAGGATCTGATAAATTAGGTCTTGTTTCAAAAGTTTATCAACTTTTGGAATATTCAACTGCTTAGCGATGTCTCTTAGGTCGGAAACCAGCTTGCTGTTTAATTCAATGATATCGTACATTTAAATTTAAATTTAATTTTTAATTTTCTCAATTAGTCAAAAAATAGCGGAAAATATGGGATTTGATAAGCCAATAGATTTTTTCAGAATAAAAGTTGTAGGTTCACTTGGAATTTTATGAGCGCAAATATAACTAATTAAATTTAATTATGCACGATTTTTATGCACAATATCCATTTTAATTGATTATTAATGAATATTTTTAAAAAATTTCATAGAATTTCTTAAAAGTTAAAGCGGATTGAATTATGATTTTTATATTTGTGACAAAAATTAATAAAATGATTCAACGCATTCAAACACTCTATCTTTTTGCTGTTAGCATAATAATGGGTTTAATGTTTTTCTTCCCTATTGCCGGATATTATGGTGAATTAAACACGCTAAAATTCACTTTATTAGGTGTTGAGAATATGGTTCCGGATTCGACATTGGTTTTTTCCACTTATACAACTTTTCCTTTATTGGTAATAGTTTTAGGTGTTATCATCATATCAATTGCGATTATATTTCAATACAAATACCGAATAAAGCAGATGAAATGGATAAAAATAAATATCCTGTTGAATACCATTCTGATCATGGGTATCTTTATTATTTATTCGAGATGGTTACAATCAACCTCTGAAGCGAGCGAATCATTTCAAACTGCAGCATTCTTTCCATTGATTTCATTGATGTTTCTGGTATTGGCTTATAGGGCAATTCGTAGAGATGAAAAACTGGTAAGGTCGGCCGATAGATTAAGATAAGGTTTTCTTATAAGGAAGCTCTTTCAATTTCCATTATTTCTAAATCAGCAATCCTGTCTTTATCGATGGTAAAGCGTGTAAAAGTAATTACATTATGTAATCCGTTTTTACCTGCAGCCCCGGGGTTCACATGAAGCAGATTAAGTTTTTTATCATTCATTACTTTTAAAATGTGTGAATGCCCTGAAATGAAAAGCTTAACTTTTTCGCGAATGAGAATTTCCTTGATCCCTTTTGCATATCTACCCGGATAGCCGCCAATATGCGTCATTAAAACTTTTAATCCTTCACGTATAAAAATCCTGTTTTCTGGTAACGAAACTCTAAGATCATGACCGTCAATGTTTCCATACACTGCATATAAAGGCTTAAACGAAGCTAAATTCTTTGCAGTTTCTAAATTGCCTATATCACCGGCATGCCAGATTTCATCAACTTCCTTAAAAAAATCGAACACCTTCGGATGAATATATCCATGCGTATCCGAAAGTAATCCGATTTTTATCATAAAATTTTAATTATTGAACTTGACTATTTCTGAGAAATTATATGAACATCTTGCTGAGGATAAGGAATTGAGATTCCTTCATGATCAAAGGCTTTTTTAACTTTTTCCTGAAGATCGAAATATACATCCCAATAATCAGTAACATTTACCCAGGGGCGAACCACAAAATTAATCGAGCTATCTGCCAATTCGGATACTGCGATTACCGGTTCTGGTGATTTTAAAATCCTCGCATCTGCTTCAATTGTTTGTTTCAATACAGCTTTTGTTTTATCAATATTATCTTGATAACCGGTTCCAAATTTCAGATCAACCCGACGTGTTAATTGTGCTGAATAATTAACCACCGATGAATTTGATAAGGCACCATTGGGTATAATAATCGTTTTATTATCAGGAGTTGTAAGAATTGTGTTAAAAACATGGATTAATTGTACAACTCCTGCATGACCCTGAGCTTCAATATAATCGCCCACTTTAAAAGGTTTAAAGAGGAAAATGAGTACCCCACCTGCAAAGTTTTGTAAAGAACCGGACAGGGCCATACCAACTGCTAAACCTGCTGCTCCAAGAACAGCAATAAATGAGGTCATTTCTACTCCGACCATTCCCATGACGCTAATAATCAATAATATTTTAAGGAAAATCCCCATAAAACTTGTTAAAAAAGGCTGCAAACTTGGATCAATATTTCCTCTCGAAATTATTCTTTTAAGTCCCTTAATCAATATACTTATTACCCATAAGCCAATAATTAAGGTGATTAAGGCTAATAATAATTGTGGGCCATATTTTAATAACAAATCTGTAGCATAATCTGAATACTTCGACATTTTTTCCATGAATAAGATTTTATGTAAAATAATTATTTGAGGTCTAGAATAATTGAATACAAATATAATCATTAATTTAACCTTTGGAATTCATCACTGAATTGCTTGAATATTTTAGCAAAATATTGATACTTTTACACAACAAAACTTTATTATGGAATTTATCTATTTAATTTCCGGGCTAATCATTGGGGGGACCTTGCTATATTTCCTATCAAATACGCGTTTTATGAAGAAGCAGCTAGGTCTTGAGAGTGAAAATAGGATGCTACGATCCGGTGAGCTTTTTTTAAAAGAAAAGTTAGACGAACTAAATCGCCAAATAGCAAACAAAGAAAATCAAATTCTTGAATTAACCTCACAATTAAGTGGTAAAAGTTCAGATTTATCGCATCTCACCGAAAGATTAAATGAACAAAAACAAGACGTTGAAAAGCTTCAGGATAAATTTAGAATAGAATTCAAGAATTTGGCAAATGAGATTTTAGAAGAAAAATCACAGAAATTTACTCAACAAAATAGAGTTAATTTGGATGAGATACTCAAGCCTTTAGGCGAAAAAATTAAAGATTTTGAAAGGAAAGTTGAAGATACTTATGATAAAGAATCGAAATTGAGATTTTCGCTAAAAGAAGAGATAAAAAGGCTTGAAGAGTTGAATCAGCAGGTAAGTCGTGATACGGTTAATCTAACCAAAGCTTTAAAGGGTGATTCAAAAGCACAGGGTAATTGGGGCGAAGTTGTTTTGGAGAGTATCCTTGAAAAATCAGGATTGGTTAAGGATCGCGAATATTTTGTACAATCTTCATATGCTACCGAAGATGGAAAAAGAATTCAACCTGACGTGATCGTTACATATCCCGGAAAGCGCAATGTTGTAATTGATTCAAAAGTATCGTTAACGGCATACGAAAGATACACCTCTTTAGAAGCAGAAGATTTACGTGAAAAAGCGTACAAGGAGCATATCATCTCACTCAAAAGTCATATCAATGATTTGAGCTTAAAAAACTACCAGGATTTATACCAGCTTAATAGCCTTGATTTTATTATGATGTTTTTACCATTGGAACCTGCCTATTTATTAGCGGTTCAGCGTGAACCGGAATTGTGGAATTATGCCTATGATAAGCGCATTTTGTTAATTAGCCCTACTAATTTAATTGCTGCATTAAAAATGGTGGAAAGTTTATGGAGACAAGAATATCAAGGTCAGAATGTTAAAGAGATTGCCCGTCAAAGTGGTGATTTATATGATAAATTTGTTAGTTTGGTTGAAGATTTAATAGATGTTGGAAATAAATTAAAAGCGACTCAAAAGTCTTATGAAGCATCTATGAATAAGCTTCATTCGGGTAAAGGCAACTTGCTTAATCGGGTTGAAAATATAAAGAAACTTGGTGCGAAAACCACAAAAATAATGCCTGATAGATTGTTAGAACGACTTGAAAATGAAGTTGAATAATTAAAATTGCTATTTTGAATAAGGAAGAAATTATTTTTGGAACAAGGGCAATCATTGAAGCCATCAAATCAGGAAAAGAAGTTGATAAGGTATATGTACGGAATGGCTTGAGAAATCAGCTATTTATAGAATTGAATGAATTACTGAAAGAATATAATATCCCTATTCAAAGTGTCCCGATCGAGAAATTAAATCGAATCACTACTAAAAATCATCAGGGCACCATTGCCTTTATTTCACCTGTTTCATTTCAACCCATCGAGGAAATAATACCGCTTATTTATGAAAAAGGGGAGATCCCATTAATCCTGATTCTAGATCGGGTAACGGATGTTAGGAATTTAGGAGCTATTAGCCGCACAGTTGAATGTACCGGTGCTCATGCGATTGTAATTCCTGCCCGTGGAAGTGCTCAAATCAATTCTGAAGCAATTAAAGCATCTGCAGGCGCATTAAATTTAGTGCCGGTTTGTAGGTCATTTAATTTAAAAGAAACCATTGATTTTTTAAAAGAGAGTGGATTACAGATTGTAGCTGCAACTGAGAAAACGGATATAAATTATACTGAAGTTGATTATCATCAACCTACTGCAATTATTATGGGATCGGAGGATCGGGGTATTTCTGAGGAGTATTTAAAAAAATCCGATCATCAGGTTAGTATTCCAATTTTAGGAAAAATCGAATCTTTGAATGTTTCGGTAGCTTCAGCAGTGATACTCTACGAAGTGATTCGTCAGCGGAGCAAAACAGAATTGTGTTAAACGGCAAAAAAAAAGTCCCTACAAAGGGACTTTCTCTAAATTTTTTTAAAATTATCTTCTGGCTTCTTTAATTCTGGCTTTCTTGCCTCTCAATGCTCTAAGATAAAAAATTCTTGCCCTGCGAACAACACCTCTTTTGTTTACTGCAATTGAATCAATAAAAGGGGATGCTAATGGGAAAATTCTTTCTACACCAACATTGTTAGAGATTTTTCGAACTGTAAAGGTTTCTGTAGCCCCACTTCCTGATCTTTGCAATACGATCCCTTGATAATTTTGCAACCTTTCTTTATCGCCTTCTTTAATTTTATATGTAACAGTAATGGTGTCTCCTGCCTTAAAATTTGGGTATTCTTTTACAGTGGTTAAGTCTTCAACATGCTGTAACAACTCGTTCTTGCTCATCTTATTGCTTTTATATGGGTTTCTTCAAAAATGAGTGCAAATATACGGACATATTTTTGATTAAAACAATTATCAATAAAAAATATATAAATAATAAAGCTATTCATGCCTTAAACTATCAACGGTATTAGTGTTAATTGCCCTTAATAATCTATAAATCATACTCAGGAACGAAAAGAAAATTGTAATCCCTATTGCAACTATATACGGAAATATCGAAAACGGCATTTGATATGGAAACGAATTTAACCAACTGCCCAAAATATAGTAGCTTATCGGCCATGAAATAATATTGGCTATCAATATTAAGCTTAAATATTCTTTAGCAAATAAATAATTTATTGAAAGAGCATTAGATCCAAGAGCTTTTCTGATTCCAATCTCTTTTGTTCTTGAATTGGTAGTAAAACTAATGAGTCCATAAATACCTAAACATGCAATAATAATCGCAAGCAGTGCCAGATATAAAATAACTTCTGTTAGTTTCATCTCTTCCTGATATAAGTTGGCGATTTCATTTTCAACAAATTTGTATTCAAACAATAATTCAGGAAAAACTATCTTAAATTGAGCATTTAGAAATGAAATAGTCTGTGAAATGTCAGTGGGTGAAATTCTTACTGAAACACTCCAGCCATCATCGTTCTTATTAAATAAGCGAATAATCATTGGAGTAATTTCATTGTGAGCCGATTTAAAATGAAAATCTTTTACAACCCCAACAATTGTAATTCGATTTCCAACGACCCCCCCTCGATAATCACCGCCATAGAGAATTTTTTTCCCAATAGGATCTTCAAATCCTATAATTTTAAGTGCCGCTTCATTAATGATTCCAAGGTTTCCTTCAACGGTTGTGTCAATTTGAGGCCCAATAAAACCTTCACCAGAGATTAATTTCATTTTATAGGTATCGATAAAATATTGATCTGCATGATTATTATTAATTCGGGAACGTTTTCTTTCTTCACCTACATCCCAGGCAAATCTCGTCCAATTTGTTGAATTTGATATTGGATAATCATGCACACTTGCATTGATAATATTGGGGTTTTGTAAAATTTGATCTCTGAAAAAATTAATATTTTTCATTGATGCTCCATCAACGTTTATCCGTAGAACATTTTCTACATTATACCCCAAGTCTTTATTTTGCATATAATTAACTTGCTGGTAGATACCAATCGCCCCAATAATAAAGCTCGCAGAGATAATAAATTGTATGCCAACCAGAAATTTACGCAAGAATGATTTGTTTGATTTGTTCCCATCTTTAAGTTTTAGAACACTTAACGGTTCAGCATTTGCAATAATGAGAGCAGGGTATATCCCAGAGAAGAATCCCAGTAAAATTGTTATTCCGATAATCAAAGCTAAAAGCTTAAAATTTGCGATATATTCAAAATCCAACTCACGATTCACGATTTGATTGAACCATGGTAAAAGAGTTTCGAAAAGAACAAACGCGATAATCATACTAAATACTGCAATTAATAATGATTCTGCCATGAACTGACAAATTAATAATGGTTTATTTGCTCCAATGATTTTCCGAAGACCAACTTCCTTTGTTCGACGGGTTGAATACGCAATGGAAAGATTGGTAAAATTTACTCCTGCCATGATTAAAATAAATAGAGCCAGGGCAGAAAGTACATAAACACTGTTTATCGACCCCCTGACTGCGTAATCATCAGTTATTTTTGAATATAAATGTATTTCTTTAACAGGACGTGTTAATAATTGATTTTCTGTTTTTTCATTCCACCATACTTTTAAGATGTTTTTAATTTTTGCATTAAATGCTTCTATATTGTGATTTGGCTTGAGCATAATATAGCATCTAACCCAATTACTTCCCCAATCTTTAAATACCCTGTCCCCGCCCGTTTCTGTTAGGGTATTAGCTGATTGCAAAGCATTGAAATCCAGATGAGAGTTTTTAGGAGGGTCTTTTAGGATGGCTGTAATTTTATAGGTCACTCCGTTATTATTTAGCGTTTTCCCCAGTGGGTCTTCGTTAGCAAAAAGTACTTTTGCCAGGGTTTCTGATAAAACAATAGAATAAGGTTCGGTTAAAGCATTGTTCATATCACCTTTCAAAATAGGATAGGTGAACATTTTAAAGAAATCATTGTCAGTTAAAATAGATTTGACTTCAAAATCATCGCCATTTGGTGTTTTTATAGAATTGGTCTTGTAAATAAAGCGAATGGAAGATTCTATTTCAGGGAATTTATCTATCATAGCCTGGGCTGTGGGGGTCGGGGTTCCAACCATTCGTTCTTCTCTACCTCCTTCAATCATTATTTGTTCGACCCTATATAAGCGATCTGAATTTTGTTGAAAGTTATCAAAACTTAGTTCGAATTGAAGGTATAGTACCAATGCAATAAATACTGCTAATGCTATTGATAAACCCAATATATTAACCAGGGTATAGGATTTATTTTTACTCAGACTGCGCAATGTTGTTTTTAAGAAATTTGACCACATATTAATTTTTGTTTATTTAAAGATATACTAAATTTGTGCCATTCATCGTAATATATTTGCTATCAATTAGTAAGGCTTGCCGGTTGTAATTTTATCATTATTTTGCTGTTCAATTATTAAACACTTACCGTTCATGTTTTAAATATTTCATATTTTTAGCAAAAGTTTATTCTAATGTTTGGAAACATTTTAGTGGTAGACGACGATCCCGTGATATTGGAATCTATTGCATTATTGTTAAAATATGAATCATCACAAGTAGATACTTTGATCAATCCACAACAAATCAATGACTATCTAGATAAAACCTCTTATGAATTAATACTACTTGATATGAATTTTTCTCCAGGGAAGAGTTCTGGTAGTGAAGGTATTTATTGGTTAAAAAAAGTATTAAAAAGTGATCCGGATGCCATCGTGTTAATGATTACGGCTTTTGCAGATATCAAGCTTGCGGTAGAAGCGATGAAACAGGGTGCTACAGATTTTATTCAAAAACCATGGACTGGCGAAAAGCTTATTGCTACGCTTAAAGCGGCTCAGCAAATAAAATTATCGCAACAAAGGATTAAATCATTGGAGTTCTCAAATCGATCATTAAGAGAGAATATGAGTCGGTTTTATCCTGAAATTATAGGAGATTCAGAACCATTAAAAAAACTGTTAAAAGAGATTGAAAAAGTTGCTAAAACAGATGCAAATGTCCTAATAACAGGTGAAAATGGTACTGGAAAAGAGTTATTTGCGCGTCAGTTACATCTCTTATCAAAACGAAAAAATGAAATTTTTTTAAATATCGATTTGGGTGCCATTTCCGATAGTTTATTTGAAAGTGAATTGTTCGGACATAAAAAAGGTTCTTTTACGGATGCAAAGGAGAATAGGGTTGGCCGCTTTGAAGCTGCTAATGGAGGAACCTTGTTTCTGGATGAAATTGGGAACCTGCCTATTTCTTCACAAGCCAGATTGCTTCATGTTGTCCAAAACCATGAAATTATAAAAATTGGCACAAATAGAAGCACTAAAATAGATGTCAGGTTTATTTCAGCGACAAATAAAGATTTATTTGAACTTATTGAAAAAGGGCTTTTTCGGGAGGATTTATTATATAGAATTAGAACTGTGCATATTGAAGTTCCGGCCTTAAGAGACAGGGGGCAAGATATAATCGTTTTGACCAACTATTTTCTAAATAAATATGCTACTAAATATGAAAAAGATGACTTGACAATAAATAAACAAGCATATCAAAAATTATTAAATTATAGTTGGCCTGGCAATGTAAGGGAATTAGAACATGTGATCGAAAATGCGGTAGTTTTAAGTGAAACGAAGGTTTTATCCAATGATGACTTTCCGCTGCGCACACATCAAAACCTTTCGGATGAAGATTTAAATTTGGTTGAAGTCGAAAAAAAAATTATACTAAAAGCTTTGGATAAACATAAAGGTAACTATACATATGCCGCCAATGAATTAGGGATTTCAAGGACTACTTTATACTTAAAATTAAAGCGCTATGATTTATAATCGTTTTAGCCTCATTATCGTTGTAAGATCTTGCCTGTTATTACTTAGCTGTATCCTTTTTGCATTTGTTTTTTTTAAATCAGATCGGTTTTTCACTTTACTTTTTTTAGGAGGAATAATCATTGCTCAAGTTTTGTTATTGGTTTATTTTCTTAACACCACAAATCGAGATTTAGCAAGGTTTCTTTTAAATATCCAGGAAAGTGATACCTCGCTTAGCTTTAATTCTAAAAAAATTGAATATAACTTCAAAGGGATTCACCATAGTTTTAAAAAGATTAATGCAGAAATTCAAAAAATTAAAATAGACCGAGAATCGAAAATCCATTTTTTAAATAATGTGGTAAATCATTTAGGTGTAGCCTTTATGGCCTATGATAATCAGGGGGAAATATTATTACTAAATTCAGCAGCCCAACAACTCTTTTCAGTTGATCGGCCAAAGTTTATTTCTCACATTCATATTGATAATAAAGAGTTTCATGATTTTATCTCGCAGATGCCAACAAATTATCAAGGCGTATACAATTATAAAGATGATGACAATGATATAACGCCACTTTTGGTGCGCAGTTCTGAATTTATACTGATGGGAAATCAGATAAGGCTGGTGTCTTTTCAAAGTATAAAGTCTCAACTTGATGGAAATGAAATGGAGTCCTGGCAAAAATTAATGCGTGTTCTGGCACATGAGATTGCAAATTCACTTACACCAATTACAATGTTGGGCAGCAACATTCGTCAAAGAATGATCAACTATATGAAACTGCTATCTGAGGGAGGGAAAATTACAGAAAACATTACCAATGATGTGATAAGAAGTGCTGAACTTATTGAGCAAAGAGGTAACCGATTGATTGAATTTATTAATAATTATAAAAGCTACGCTAGACTACCAAAGCCTTCATTTTCAATAGTGAGAGTGAAAGATTTGTTTGATCAGATAGATGCATTCTATCAAAAACAATTTAAAAGTGAAGAGATTCAATTCGAGCGTTATTTAGATGATCAAGCACAACTATATATTGATATGAGTTTAATGGAGCAGGTTTTGATTAATTTAATCCAAAACTCCATCGATGCATTAAGAAATATTGAACATAAAAAGATTGAATTAATTTATAAATGCCAGCAGAATAATGATCTGATTCAGGTGATAGATAATGGTATTGGGATTTCTGAAGAAATCATTGAGCATATTTTCATCCCGTTTTTCACGACGAAAAATAGCGGTTCAGGAGTTGGATTAAGTCTATCAAAAAACATTTTGCATATGCATCAGGGTACAATTTCTATTCAATCAAAACCTAATATAAAAACCATTATTAGTTTAAAAATCCCAAAAAAATCAGAATAAAATATATTACTTTTAATCTTTATCAAAAAGCTTTGGCCTTCTGGTTTTGGTTCTTACATACGCTTGATCCAGTTTCCATTTCTGTATTTCTTTATCATTTCCCGAAAGCAGAATATCAGGAACCTGCATCCCTTTATATTCCCTCGGTCGCGTATAAACAGGCGGCGATAGCAATTGATCCTGAAATGAATCGGATAGGGCAGAGGTTTCATCACCTAATACGCCCGGTATCAATCTTACAATACTGTCGGTAAAAGCAGCAGCAGCTAATTCACCTCCTGATAAAACATAATCCCCAATTGAAATTTCGCGGGTAATCAAATGTTGCCTGACACGTTCATCGACACCCTTATAATGCCCACATAATAAAATAATGTTTTTCAGACTTGAAAACTGATTTGCCAATGGCTGATTAAATAACTCACCATCCGGACTTAAATAGATAATTTCATCATAATCCGTTTTTGATTTTAGGGCTGTAATACAATTATCAATGGGTTCAATCATCATCACCATTCCGGCACCACCCCCAAATGCATAATCATCAACACTTTTATATTTATTATTTGAATATGCCCTTAAATCGTGCAGGTTGATGCTCACAAGTTCTTTATCCTGGGCACGTTTTAATATGGAATGATTAAATATCCCATCAAACATTGCAGGAAATAAAGTAATGATATCAATTTTCATTCAGTTAGTGTTTGTAATAATTTGACAAAAATAGCTAAATATTAAAGTATTTTTGGCTTAAATATCAGATATTTGAGAATCATTATCCTAACGAGTTTCGAATATGAACCTAAATGGATTTAAAATAATTATCATTAGTTTGTCTCTTACCATTCAATTGCAAACACTAACCGCGCAAGTGATTGGTGACGTGTATTTTGTAAAATTTACAGATAAGGCCCGAGTCCCATATTCGATCAATAATCCTTCCCAATTTTTGTCAGGAAAGGCGCTGAATCGACGGTCAAAAGATAATATTCCAATAAGTTCGCAGGATTTGCCAGTTGACCGATCATATATTGATTTAGTTAGTGATGCGGGTGCTAAAATCATGTTCATCACTAAATGGATGAATGGAATCGGAATATCCTCAGTTGATCAGGAAGGATTAGAAACAATTAGGAATTTACCTTTTGTGGAGAGAGTTGAACAGATACATAACAATTTGTCGGTATTTGGAGAAAGTTCTGCAGACTTGCTTAAAACTGCTACTATTAACAATGAAGTAAATAAGGATGAGGTAGAATCAGTATTAAGCACAAGCAAATTAAAAAATGATGAATTAATTGCAAATTTAGATTATGGTTTTGCTGAAACCCAAATTAAAATGTTGAATGGTGATTTCATGCATCAACGTGGGTTTTTAGGAGAGAATATAACAATTGCAGTCCTTGATAACGGCTTTTTAAATGTGAATAACTTAGATGCATTTGACAGCTTATGGTTCAATAATCAGGTTATTAGCACTCGTGATTTTGTAATAAACGACCAAATCCAGTTTAATGCCGGTGATCATGGTGCAAAAGTATTATCCATCATGGCAGCTAATAAACCCGGCGTGTATATAGGAACGGCACCAAAAGCGAATTATCATTTGATTCGAACTGAGATTGATGGTTCTGAATCATTATTAGAAGAATATTTGTGGATGTGTGGTGCTGAGTATGCCGATAGCGTGGGGGCGGATATTATTAATTCGTCGCTGGGATACACCGAATTTGATGATGTAACCCAGAATCATCATTATTCAGATATGGACGGAAATACAACAATTGTTACCAGGGCAGCTGATATTGCTGCCTCAAAAGGGATTTTGGTTGTTAACAGTGCCGGAAACTCTGCCAATAAACCCTGGCGATATATTGGTGCTCCTGCCGATGGCGATAGTGTCCTGGCTGTTGGTGCTGTGGATGAAAACAGGATCTGGGCACAATTTAGTTCAATTGGCCCAACTGCAGACGGGAGAACAAAGCCCAATATTGTAGCCCAAGGCAAAAATACAGCCATCATTCAAAACAATGGTTCGGTTGTTTTCGGTAATGGAACTTCATTTTCTGCTCCAATAATAGCAGGACTTTCAGCTTGTTTATGGCAAAGTAGGCCCGACCTGAATAATATGCAAATCAAAGAAAGCATAGAAAAAAGTGCCAATCTTTATTATTGGCCGGATTCGCATTATGGTTATGGATTGCCCGATTTTAATATGGCTATGCAACTTGTACTAATGCTTACTATTTCAGAAAACATTAGCCCTTCATTATTGAAAATTTTCCCAAATCCGTTTATCAATAATCCAAAGCTAATTGTGTTTTCAAGTACACTTGAGATGACAAATCTGACCATATCGGATATTTCTGGCAAAATGGTAATATCTTCAGACTATGAATTACATCAAGGCTTAAACGATATTCATATATCGAATTTAAATTTCCTGTCAGCGGGGGTGTATATCATTCACCTTAAAAATTCTGATCAAAACCTTTTCAGTAAAATAATCAAGCTTTAATCACAGGGGCAGAAATCACATTAAAAGTCTTGATACTTGTATCTTGGGTCTTGTATCTCAAATTCAAATCAAAATTTACTTATCAAAATCAATCACACATTTCCACTATCCTTATCTTTGTTTCATGCTCCTAAACTGCCATACCTATTTCAGTTATAAATTTGGCATACTCTCCATTGAAGAGTTGATAACGGAAGCATTGAAAAATAATTATACAGAGCTATGTCTGACTGATATCAACAGCACATCCGCTTGTATTGATTTTATCAGAATCAGCAAAGAGAAGGGATTAAAACCCATCGTCGGTATTGATTTCAGAAATGGAGTTGACCAAAAGTATATTGGCATCGCAAAAAACAATAAAGGATTTCAGGAGCTGAACGAACACCTAACTGAGCATTTGCATCAGGAAAAAGTTTTTGAGAATGATGCCCCTCATTTTGAAAATGCATTTATTATATATCCTTTCATACCAAATCAACTCAAAAAGCTGAAGGAAAATGAGTTTGTCGGTATTAAACCTGAACAGGTGAACAAATTGGTAGTTTCACCATGGAGAGATCATCCGTATAAATTACTCATTTTTCATCCCGTTACTTTCAGGTATCAGCGCGACTTTAATATTCATCGCTTACTGCGAACCATCGATAAAAACACGCTACTTACGCTTTTACCATCAAGCGAACAAAGCTCACCCAACGAAATAATGCCTGACAAAACGGAGCAATTCAAATTCTGGGATGCTTATCCTCAACTGATTAACAATACCCGAAATTTTATCGACCAATGTTCGATTGATTTTGAATATGGTAAATCAAAAAACAAGGCTTGCTATACTTCTTCCAGAGCAGACGATTATGAATTGTTAAAACAAGAAGTTGAAAAAGGGGTCCTTTACCGTTTTGGAGTTGCTTCAAGTGCAGTGCGTGACAGAATCAATCTGGAGTTAAAAGTCATCCAACAAATGGATTTTTGTTCTTACTTTTTGATCAATTGGGATTTGGTGAAATTTGCCCGAAATCAGGGTTATCATTATGTCGGTAGGGGAAGTGGTGCCAATAGTATGTTGGCTTATTTATTGCGGATTACAGACGTTGATCCCATTGAACTTGATTTGTATTTCGAGCGATTTATCAATCCTTCGCGTAGCAGCCCTCCCGATTTTGACCTGGATTTTGCCTCACGCGAACGCGATGCCGTCACCAAATATATTTTCGACCGTCATGGCTGGAAACACACGGCTTTAGTTGGTTCATACAATACTTTTCAGTATCGTTCAATGATTCGAGAATTAGGCAAAGTATTTGGACTTCCGCCCGAAGATATCGATGAATTGCAAGCGAATAAAGCCCGAAGAGACCTCGATCATATCGGCAAACTGGTATTGGGATATGGTCAGTTGATAAAAGATTTTCCAAGTCATTTAAGTGTGCATTCCAGTGGAATTTTGATTTCAGAAGAACCGATTACCGCTTATTGTGCAACCATGATGCCACCCAAAGGTTTTCCAACTACACATTTCAGCATGCTGGAAGCCGAAGATTTAGGACTTGCAAAATTTGATATTTTGGGTCAACGTGGAATTAGCAAGATTAAGGATACGGTAGATATGGTGGCTCATCGTACCAAAATTAACATCGATATTCATCAACTCGAACAATTTAAATGTGATCCAAAAGTCCGATCTTTATTGAAACAAGGGATGGCTATTGGTTGTTTCTATATTGAATCGCCAGCGATGCGTATGCTTTTAAGAAAGCTTGAAGCAGAAGATTATTTGCGTTTGGTAGCAGCAAGTTCAATTATTCGTCCGGGGGTTGCCAAGAGCGGCATGATGCGCGAATACATTTTAAGATACCGCGATCCGGAAAGGAGGGAGGTTGCCAGAAAAGCGTTACCGGAACTGTATAAATTACTGGAAGAAACTTATGGGGTGATGGTTTATCAGGAGGATGTGTTGAAAGTTGCTCACCTTTTTGCTAATTTGACGCTTGCTGAAGCAGATATTCTTCGTCGGGGAATGTCCTGGAAATTCAAGCAGCGAAACGAATTTCATAAAGTACGGGATAAGTTTTTTGAAAATTGCAATACAAAAGGATATCCTGATACCACGATCACCGCAATTTGGGAGCAGATCGAAAGTTTTGCTAATTATGCTTTTTCAAAAGGCCATTCTGCCTCTTACGCGGTCGAAAGCTTTCAGGCTTTGTATTTAAAAGCTTATTATCCACTCGAATATATGACCGCAACGGTCAATAATGGAGGAGGATTTTACCATACGGAATTATATTTGCATGAAGCCCGAATGCATGGAGCCATTATTGAAGCTCCCTGTATTAATCAAAGTGATGGTCCATGTATATTAATTGATAAGCAGATTTATATTGGTTTGGCATTTATCAAGAATTTCGAAACTAATAGTATCAGAAATATCCTAAAAGAAAGACAAAACGGAGTTTTTACATCATTAGAAGAATTTGTCAGAAGGATTGAAATAAGCCTTGACCAACTCATTATTTTAATCAAAGTTGGTGGATTTAGAATGTTAAATTCAAATAAAAAAGAATTGCTTTGGGAAGCTCATCTTTATTTATCGAAAGGGAAGAAATCGAAACCCGCAAAGCAACTATTTAAAGAGAAAGCTAAACGTTATCATTTACCTGATCTTAACCATCTTCCGATTGAAGATGCATTTGATGAAATCGACTTGCTTGGATTTCCGGTAAAAACTTCACCATTTGATCTCTTAAAAGAAAAACCTGATCTTCAACTGAGAGCTAAAGATTTGAAATCGAAAATAGGCAAACAAGTTGAAATACTCGCATATTTGGTACATGTGAAAGGTACCATGACCGGGGAGGGTAAACGTATGAGTTTTGGAGTGTTCATTGATTTGGATGGGGAATGGGTCGATACGGTTCAGTTTCCTGAAACAGTTAAACAATACCCGTTTCTGGGATATGGGTGCTATATTTTAAAAGGCAAGGTTGTTGAAGAGTTTGGCTTTATCAGTATTGAAATAAATTGGCATAAACGATTAAAAAATCTAACTATAGATGATTACTAAATTGCAAATTGGTGTATCAGTAAATTAGTGAATTAGAAAAATTAACCAAGGATACTTCGACTCTGCTCAGTGTCCTACGATTATTACATTTTCAAATTGACATATTTTCAAATCATCAAATTCCCAATCCACTAATTCACTATTCTTCTTCACAAATTTACCAATCAACTCATTAACTAATTTCTTTTCAAGCTTTTCTCATTCATGTTGATTAAAGCAGTAATTTTGCACCTCCAAAAAATTAGTATGCAATCAATTCGAAATATAGCCATTATCGCACACGTAGATCATGGCAAAACAACCTTAGTTGATAAGATCATAGCCGAATGTAAGACGCTTGATCAAAGAAAAGAAGTAACAGATTTGCTGTTGGACAGCAACGATTTAGAACGCGAAAGAGGGATTACTATTCTATCAAAAAATGTATCTGTAAATTATAAAAATGTTAAAATAAATATTATTGATACACCCGGACACGCTGATTTCAGTGGTGAAGTTGAGAGGGTTTTAAAGATGGCCGATGGTGTATTATTACTGGTTGATGCTTTCGAAGGGCCGATGCCTCAGACCCGATTTGTATTGAACAAAGCACTCATGCTTGGATTAAAGCCAATTGTAGTAATCAATAAAGTTGATAAATTTAACTGCCGACCTGAAGAAGTACAACAGGATGTTTTTGAGTTAATGTATAACCTTGATGCAACAGAAGATCAGTTAGATTTTGTGACAATATTCGGTTCATCAAAGCAAGGTTGGATGACAACTAATCTGAGCATACCTTCAACCAATGTTATCCCATTGCTCGATTCAATTCTGAAAAATGTTCCTGAAGCGCCTTACCGTGAGGGATCTCCACAAATGCAGATTTCATCCTTGGATCACTCAAATTATGTAGGTAGGATTTCTATCGGACGAATTTTTAGAGGTGACCTGTACGAAGGAAAATATTACACATTATGTCAAAAAGCAGGAAAGCGGGCAAAGGTAAAAATAAAGGAATTATTCGTTTTTGAAGGTCTTGGTAAAACAAAGGTACAGCAAGCCCGATCAGGTGATATTTGTGCTATTGTGGGGTTTGATGAATTCGAAATAGGCGATACCCTTGCCGATCTGGATGCTCCTGAACCTTTGCCACGAATCGCTATCGACGAGCCTACCATGAGTATGTTGTTTGTAATTAATAATTCACCCTTTCTGGGTCAGGAAGGTAAATTTGTTACATCACGTCACTTGCGTGATCGACTGTTTAAGGAAATGGAAAAAAACCTTGCATTAAAAGTTGAATTAACGGATAAGGAGGATCGTTTTTCCGTGTTCGGCAGGGGAATACTCCATCTCTCCATTTTAATTGAGACCATGCGTAGAGAAGGTTATGAATTTCAGGTTGGTAAACCAAAAGTGATTTTTAAAACCATAGATGACATTAAATGTGAGCCTTTTGAAGCCTTAGTTATTGATGTTCCTGAACAATTTGCCGGAAAAGCAATCGAACTTGTTTCTCAAAAGAAAGGTGACTTGCTTGTCATGGAACCAAAAAGTGATTTACTGCATCTTGAGTTTATTATTCCTGCCCGTGGTTTGATTGGGTTAAGAAATAATGTTTTGACGGCTACAACCGGTACTGCTGTTATGACTCACCGTTTTAGTGGTTATCAAGCCTATAAAGGCGAAATAAACGAAAGAATGGCTGGATCACTGATAGCGATTGAAGGAGGACAAGCTTTGGCTTACGCACTTTTCAGGCTATCGGATAGAGGTAAGTTTTTCATTGATCCGGGTGAACAAATCTATAAAGGACAAGTTATTGGAGAGCACACCCGTGATAATGATATAGATGTAGCTGCTACAAAAGGCAAGAAGTTGACAAATATGCGTGCATCGGGTACAGATGAATCTACTAAAGTATCGCCAAAAATTCAATTTTCATTGGAAGAAGCCATGGAATACATTAAAGAGGACGAATACCTCGAAATAACCCCAAAGAGTCTTCGGATGCGAAAAATTAGTTATAAAGTAGCTAAGTTTCAGTAATACCAATTATAAAATGAACAGAAAAGGATGGTTCTCAGATTAGGGCCATCCTTTTTTTGTACAAAAAAGCTGACTAGAATGAGTAGTTTTCAATTCAAAACATTTTTCATTGACCCATAATAAGTGACAAATTAATAGTTTATTATAGATGAGATTTACGATTTATACTTAAAAAGAAACATTCTCTTTTTATTTTTTTAAATTTTGAGATGATTACTATTTTTTCTTGATATTTTATAAAAACTATTTACATTTGCCCCCATCTATGGATAAGACAACGACATACCAGATTTTAAAACTACAGCATATGCATGTAGCCGGTATTGTTACGCCTTTAACTTCCTTATTAAGACATAGACGCCCGTCCCGGGCATAATTTATTTTGCAGGGTTACGTACCCTGCCGTTTCATTATACATTCTCGTATTTATTACATTTTTAATCTAAGATTTTAGTTTCAATGAAAATTATAGTAAGTGTGGCTAATGTTAGTCACCTAAAATTTGCTGCTTCAATTTGCAAGATGATTGAAGAAGCATCAAAAATAAGAGGTACCGGTATTGCCAAACGTGAACCGGCTTATATAAGCCAAAAAATCACCGAAGGCAAATCTGTGATTGCAACCCATAACGATCAAGTGGTTGGTTACTGTTACATCGAAAGTTGGGAAGGGCAGAAATTTGTTGCCAATTCAGGACTCATCGTACATCCTGATTATCGCAAAACGGGCCTTGCAAGAGAAATCAAAAGTGCCATCTTCGAATTGTCGGTTAAAAAATTCCCGAATGCCAAACTTTTCGGGATCACTACCAGTTTAGCCGTGATGAAAATTAACTCCGACCTAGGTTACAGGCCGGTAACATTTGCTGAACTCACCATGGATGATGCATTCTGGAAAGGTTGTGAAGGTTGTGTTAATCATGATATACTGATGCGTACAAAGCGAAGCATGTGTTTATGTACAGGGATGGTTTGTGTCCCTTCAGCATTGCCAATAAATAATTACCAGGTCAGAAGGAAAATATCCTGGGAAAATTTCAAAATTTTTCTTGTCGAACGCAGAAAACGATTAAAAACCAAATCAAAAGAATATCCAATTTTAAAAAAGTTTGAAAATGAAAAATAATAAGGTAGTGCTTGCGTATAGCGGAGGGCTGGATACTTCATACTGTTTAAAGTATTTGGTGAAAGAAAAAAAATTAGAGGTTTATTCCGCCATTGTAAATACAGGAGGTTTTTCTGAGGATGAACTTAATCAACTTGAAGAGAAAGCCTATACTTTGGGGGCAACCCAGCATATTTGCTTACAAGAAACCGAAGCATATTATGAGAAAATCATAAAATATTTAATTTATGGCAATGTTTTAAAGAATAATACTTATCCTTTATCGGTAAGTGCTGAAAGGGTGTACCAGGCAATTTCACTGGTTAAATATGCGAAGCAAATAAAAGCAGGATCTATTGCTCATGGAAGTACAGGTGCCGGAAATGATCAGGTCCGTTTTGATTTGATTTTCCAACTAATTGCGCCTGGAATTAAAATCTTAACGCCAACCCGCGATTTGCAGCTTTCTCGTGAAAATGAAATCCTTTATTTGAAAAAGAACGGATTCGAAATCAATTTAAAAACATCTGAATACTCCATTAACAAAGGTTTATGGGGAACGAGTGTTGGCGGCAAGGAAACACTTACTTCTCATCAATCATTGCCTGAAAATGCCTATCCCAGTCAAGTAATTGAAACAAAACCAAAGCAAATTAAAATTGAATTTAGAAATGGTCAGCTGTATGGGTTGAATCGAAAAAAAATGACACCGATAGCGTGCATACAGTCATTAGAAGCAATTGCAAAAGAATATGCAATAGGGCGGGATATTCATGTTGGGGATACTATTATCGGGATAAAAGGCAGGGTTGGTTTCGAAGCAGCTGCAGCAAGTATTATCATTAAGGCACATCACCATCTTGAAAAACATACCTTATCAAAATGGCAACTACATTATAAAGAACAAATTGCAAGTTGGTACGGAATGTTTATCCACGAGTCCCAGTACCTTGATCCGGTCATGCGAAATTTAGAAGCCTTTTTGGAAGATTCTCAAAAGTATGTGTCAGGAATTGTGAATATTGAATTACATCCATACAGGTTTAATATCCTCGGTATTAAATCTCAGCATGACTTAATGAATCCTGAATTTGGATCTTATGGCGAAATGAATCGTGATTGGAGCAGTGATGATGTAAAAGGATTCACAAAAATTTTGGCCAACCCTATTCGAATTTTTAACAAAGTAAATAAGATATCATGTTAAAGGTAGGCATAATCGGAGGCAGCGGATTCGTAGCCGGCGAATTAATCAGGTGTTTGCTTCATCACCCAGAAGTAAAGATCGATTTTGTTTATAGTCACACGAATGCAGGGGAACCGATCAATAAAATTCATCAGGATTTGTTTGCATATCCAGATTTGAAATTTACAGACAAAGTCAATTTAAATGCAGATGTTGTATTTCTTTGCCTTGGTCACGGTAATTCAATGAAGTTTTTAGAACAACATCAATTTTCAGCAAAAACAAAAATCATCGATTTAAGTAATGATTTTCGTTTGGAAAATGATGCTAATTTCAGCGACAGAAAATTTATCTACGGACTGGTAGAATTGAACAAGCATAAAATTGAGACCGCTCAAAATATTGCCAGTCCGGGCTGTTTTGCAACAGCGATTCAGTTAGCCGTATTACCCCTCATTAAATATTCAGCAGTATTGAATGATCTTCATATTAGTGCCATTACCGGATCTACCGGGGCAGGTCAATCATTAACCCAAACAACTGCCCATAGCTGGAGAACCAACAATATTTCTGTTTACAAAGCTTTCACGCACCAGCACCTTGCAGAAATAAAAGAAACAATTTCCGGTTTCAGGGATTCAGAAACTCAGGAAATTAATTTCATTCCTTACAGAGGGGATTTCACACGCGGAATTTTCTCGAGCATTTATACCGAATCGGAATACAGTGAAAAAGAGCTTGTAGCGATGTATAAAGATTTTTATAAGGATGCAATGTTTACCCATATTACTATGAACGAACTCAATCTCAAACAAGTAGTAAATACAAATCACTGCTTAATCCAGGTACAGAAAATCGGGAATAAGGTACTCATCAATTCAGCCATCGATAATTTATTGAAAGGGGCAGCAGGGCAGGCCATTCAAAATATGAACCTCATGTGTGGACTTGATGAATCGTTGGGATTGAAGTTAAAGGCAAATTATTTTTAGTATTATAAATTAAAAAGATATGAAAATGTTTGATGTTTATCCACGATACCCAATCAATATCGTAAAAAGCAAAGGTGTCTATCTCTGGGACGACAAAGATCAGAAATACCTTGATTTATATGGCGGACATGGAGTTATCTCCATTGGACATGCCCATCCGGCATATCTTTCAGCCATTCAAAAACAAATTAAAAAAATAGGGTTTTATTCCAATTCTATTGAAATTCCATTACAACAGGAATTTGCTGATCTATTATCGGATTTGAGTTCCTACGATAGCTATAGATTGTTTTTATGTAATTCGGGTTCAGAAGCCAACGAAAATGCCCTAAAGCTCGCTTCGTTCCATAGCGGGAAAAAAAAGGTTATTGCATTTAAGAACAGTTTTCACGGTAGGACTTCTGCCTCTGTTAATGTTACGAATCAGCCTAATATTTCCGCACCGATTAATAAAGAACAATTTCCGGTTGATTTTATTGAACTGAACAATGAAATACAGTTGTTTGATAAGCTAAATACTGATGATATATGTGCCGTAATAATTGAAGGAATACAAGGAGTCGGAGGGCTTGATATGGCATCGGAAACCTATTTAAAATTGCTTTCCAATCTTTGCATCGAAAAAGGGATCGTCCTGATCATTGATGAAATCCAAAGTGGATTTGGCAGGAGCGGGAAGTTTTTTGCTCACCAACATACAGGAATCAAAGCTGATATAATTACAATGGCCAAGGGAATGGGTAATGGATTTCCTGTTGCAGGATTACTTATCAACCCTGCCATAAAAGTTAAGCATGGCATGCTCGGAACTACATTTGGGGGTAATCACCTGGCATGCGCCGCAGGAATTTCTGTAGTAAAAACACTTAGAAAGGAAAAACTGATTGAAAATGCGGAAAAGATAGGCAAGCTGTTAGTAAACGAACTCAAAAAGATTCCGTCAATCAAACAAATAAAAGGAAAAGGCTTGATGCTGGGTGTTGAATTTGAGTTTGCAGCCAAACCGATTCTCGAACGACTCTTAATTGAACATCATATTTTTACCGGATCATCTGCCAATCCAAATCTGTTGAGGATATTACCTCCGTTATCGATTACATATGAGGAAATCAAAGTTTTTCCGGAAGCTCTAAAAAGTGTTTTAAAATCAATGAAGCAGGAATAATGAAAACACAACTGGATATCATAAAGATTGGTGGAAATTTGATTGATGACGAATCTTCTTTAACCAACTTTCTAAACCATTTCTCTGCAAACAAAACCTTGAAAATTCTGGTTCATGGAGGAGGAAGATCAGCTACTCAACTAAGCGAAAGGCTAGGTATTAAGACTCAAATGCTAGAAGGAAGAAGAATTACCAATGAGGAAGATCTGGAGGTTGTTACGATGGTTTACGCGGGATTGATCAACAAGAAGATCGTGGCAGAACTCCAGCATTATGGTTGCAACGCCATTGGTTTATCAGGTTGTGACATGAATAGTATTTTAGCAAAAAAACGGCATCATCCTTATATTGATTTTGGCTTTGTTGGCGATATCGAGAAGGTAAATGTCAGTAACATCGACCTGTTGTTAAAAAATGGATTTTGCCCAGTGTTTTCGGCCATCACGCACGATGGCCGAGGACAATTGCTAAATACGAATGCTGATACGGTAGCCGCTCAACTTGCCATTTCGTTCAGTGAAACTTATAATGTCAGGTTGTTATATTGTTTTGAGAAAAATGGTGTGTTGTCAAACCCGGAAGATGATTTTTCTGTCATTCCTTTTTTAGATAAAGATCTTTATCAGGAGTTGAAAACAGCTGGAGCAATATCAAAAGGGATGATCCCAAAATTGGATAATTGTTTTGAAGCACTCGTGATGGGTGTATCTGAAATTAACATTGGTGGTTCCGGAATGATGAATCCAATAGCTTTTAATTTTACTAAATTGTCACTTTAGATATGGATATACATATACTTAAAAAAGAATCAATTGAATTATTAAAACAATTGGTTTCAACTCCATCTTTTTCAAGCGAAGAAATGGAAACAGCAGCTTTAATCATTTCATATTTCGGGTCAAAGAAAATTGAAATTTCAAGAAACAAAAATAACGTTTGGGTACATAACAAATATTTTAATGAACTAAAACCAACAATACTTTTAAATTCTCACCATGATACTGTCAGGCCAAATGAGGGTTATAAAAGAGATCCGTTTGATGCTCAAATTCTAGACGGAAAGTTATTCGGACTGGGAAGTAATGATGCAGGAGCAAGCCTGGTTTCATTGTTGGCTTTATTCATGCATTTTTATGAACGGGAAGATTTGAAGTATAACTTAATATTTTCGGCAACAGGTGAAGAAGAAAGTTCAGGAACAAATGGGCTGAATAGTATTCTTCAGTATTTACCCGAATTGGATTTTGCGGTTGTTGGGGAGCCTACGGGCATGCAGCTTGCCATTGCAGAAAAAGGCTTATTGGTTATCGATGCTTATGCTCCCGGAATTGCCGGGCACGCTGCACATTCAAATACCGATAACGCCATTTATAATGCAATACAGGATATTGATTGGATCAGAAATTACGAATTTTCAGAAATTTCTGAATTACTTGGTAAAGTAAAAATGACCGTAACACAAATTGATGCCGGAAGGGAACATAATGTAGTTCCGGGTACCTGTCATTTTACAATAGATGTTAGGGTTACTGAGAAATATAGTAATCGGGAGGTTTTTAAATATATTGATAAGCACACGATTAGTAAATTAAAGGCCAGATCCTTTAACCTCAATTCTTCATCCATAAATCCCAATCATGCAATTGTAAAGGCAGGGGTGGAGTCGGGCCGTAAAACCTATGGATCACCAACATTATCAGATCAATCGGTACTTGACTGTCCGTCATTAAAGCTAGGACCAGGCGAATCTACCCGATCTCATCAGGCTGATGAGTTCATTAAAATTGAGGAGATCAATGAAGCCATAGATTTATATATAAAAATATTTGATAAAATACTTTAAATAATTTAAGATGAAACTTTGGGATAAAGGGTTTGATACCCATCAAAAGATAGAAAAATTTACGGTTGGAAACGATCGTATTTTAGATTTGAAACTGGCAAAATTTGATGTGATCGGAAGCATGACACATGCTGAAATGCTTGCCAAAATAGGAATTCTAAAACAGGCAGAACTTAAGGAGATAATATCGGGATTGGCAACAATTGCTGAAAATATCGAAAATGATTCTTTCACCATTGAAAACGATTTTGAAGATGTACATAGTAAGATTGAATTCGAACTGACTGCAATGATTGGAGATGCAGCCAAGAAAATTCATACTGCACGATCGCGAAACGATCAGGTTTTGGTTGCTTTGCATTTATATATCAAAGATGAGATCATGAAGATTAAGGCTTTGATGGAAACCCTCTTCAATACACTGATTGGATTAAGTGAAAAATATCAGACGGTCCTGATGCCAGGGTACACCCATTTCCAAATTGCCATGCCATCATCGTTTGGATTATGGTTTTCGGCCTATGCGGAGAACTTAATTGATGATGTCATCATGCTTAATGCTGCCTTCAAAATTGCAGATCAAAATCCATTAGGTTCAGCGGCAGGTTATGGAAGCTCGTATCCCATCGATCGTCAAATGACTACTGATTTGCTTGGTTTTGAAACCTTAAAATACAATGTGATTGCAGCACAGATGAGCAGAGGCAAACTTGAAAAAACCTTATCCTTTGCCTTATCTTCGTTAGCTTTAACCTTGTCGAAATTTGCAATGGATATTTGCTTAAATAATAGTCAGAATTTTAAATTTATCAGTTTTCCAAACGAACTGACCACGGGTTCCAGCATCATGCCTCACAAAAAAAATCCTGATGTATTTGAATTGATCCGGGCCAATTGTAATAGAATCCAGGCATTGCCCACACAAATTTCTATGATAACTACAAATCTTCCTTCTGGTTATCATCGTGATTTCCAAATATTAAAAGAGGAAATCATGAATTCAATCGATTTAATGAAGGATAATTTAGAAATTTTCAATTTCATGATATCAAAAATTGAAATTAACACAACAATTTTGTTCGATCCGATTTACGACAGTCTTTACAGCGTTGAAGAAGTAAATAAACTCGTGATGCAAGGAATAAGCTTCAGGGAAGCATATAAAAAAGTAGCTCATGACATTGCTTCAGGAGATTACTCGCCCGATAAAATATTGAAGCATACACATATAGGCAGCATTGGCAATCTATGTTTGGACAAGATTAAGGATAAGTTTGATAAATATAACAAGCTTTAATTCTTTACCAATAGTTGTTTTCTCCCAAATTTCATGGATCATTTCCAGCATCAATTGGTTTCCTGCATTTTTTCGAGAAATAATTTAAAACATTTTGAATAGAGAATTCAGATTCTGACGAATCATGTGTTTTAACAGGGCGGAGAAAATTGATCATTGATTTTATCCATTTAATCATTTTTTGGCTTTTGATATTCAGTTTTACTTGCTCAGCATCATTCGTTATAACAACTTCTTTTGTGATTGGTAAATGTGAGTGTGTAAATTTATCACATTTACTCTGATCAAATTCAAGCGTTTCAACATCCAAAATGAAGCTCAATTGGAAATGTCGTAGGCAATCTTCTGTTTTTTTTACCAAATAATTTACCAATCTATTTATTCCAGTAGTATTTTGGAATCTACCTATTTGGATCCTTTGATAATGAAAATCCTTGCTAGAAACAATAATTGGAGTCAGATCTTCTTCAATGAAATCCTGGAATAAAAAGTCTTGAGTAGCATCACTGTGCTCAAAAATTAAGTATTCAGTCGCTTGCATAAATTTGGTAATAAGCTTATCCCATATTGATTTTCCTTCTGATGCTGGCATGGGTTCGAAGATGTATTCAGATTTTAGTTCAATTTGTTGGAATGTTGATTTCATAACACTGAATTTTTATGCTTAAAATTTTTATTCAATAGTTTTCAATTTTAAAATGAATTAAAGTCCAGATGCAAGAATACGAATCTTAACAGACACATATCAAGCTATTTAAGTTTTATTTAATGCTTAATTAATTGATTAAGTGACTTAATTAAGTTCATTTAAATTCATTTTTTATCACTTAATTATTTTAACATAAATACTTAATAATTAGGTAAAGGCTTAATTATTATATTATATTTGTCGTAAATATTCCTTAAATGAATTATCGTTATACATTTATCGGATGCGATTATGAGAACATTTTACAAAATGTTCAGTTCATTGTGCCCGGAATTAATAAGATAATAGCGATATATAAACCTTCTGTAACGGATGATATAAAAGCAATCATGCGCGCCAGGCCGGATAAATCAGAAGAAACTGAACCCTTATTGATTATCGATCGTTTGGATCGCATATCCAAACTGAGAACACCTCAAAAACGTTTTGATTGGATGGCAGAGCATGAAATTGGAATCGAAAAAGATCGTTCAATTATCGAAAAAACCGAAATTTTTGACGAGCTCAATAAAAACATTTTATTACTGCGTTTTAAAAATGAATTTGACGGGTTACATGATTTATTGCTGATTTACTTAAATCCAAATCAGGGAAATTATGGATTAAGTTTATCAAATAAGGCAGTGGCGAGTGCTCAAAAAAGTATTATTGAATATCATATGTTCAATGCCTTTAACTCGTTTATAATTTTAAATCGGAAAAATAGAGAAATTCAACAAAGAATTAATGCCGATACCCATGCCATCATTCAGGAAAATAGAAGATTGATTGAGAAACTGAGATTGCTTGAAAATAGCAATCATGAAAATTTAAAGAATCTTGCCTATAAATATTGTGCCGAATTATCTGTAAAATATAAAAAGAAATATCTTCTGTCTGAATTAGCAATTGAGAAGATAAAAGAGTTTAAAGGAAATATAAGCCATTTATATACGATAATCAAAAATGCCATTATTTTTGCCGAAAATAACAGTTTACAAACCCATCCTGATATCAATTATATTGATGATTGGCATATTAATCTTACAAATTTTGAAGTTAAAGAAACAGAGGAAATTGTTGTTCATTCATTCTCCGATCAAAAATATGCCAATACCATTGCATTACTCGATCGACTAGAAAATGGAGCAAAGATTGTCCTTAGTAAAAAAGAAAAACTTACAGGGATTAATGTTGGCGGAGCATGCAATCGACCGATGAAAGCACCCGGAATCACTGACGCTTTAAGTAATCATAGATCAAAAATTCTTACACTTTTCCAAAAATATCCGGATAAGTGGGAAATCATTCGTAAAGAATTTACCCCCATTAAAAATCTGGTCATTTCATCACTAAAAAATGATCAGCTAAGTGCTTAAATGCAAATTAAAATTCAAACCTATTTCAAAATTGGATTTGAGTGCCAAAGCATATAGCCATTATGAGAAGGATGAATTAATCAATTTTATTGTCATCAATTCAGTTAACTTTGCATTCAATTTTTAAAATATGAATATATTATCAATAGAGGGATTAAGCCGGCAATTTGGGGAACGGGAGCTGTTCAGGGATATTAGTTTTGGACTGGAGAAAGGGGAGAAGGTTGCTTTAATAGCGCCTAATGGAACGGGAAAATCAACCATTTTAAAGATTATTGCAGGAAAGGACGAAGCAAATCAGGGAAGGGTAATCCTCAATCCTGACATCGTTTGGGCTTACCTGGATCAAGAACCTTCATTTGATAATAACTTAAGCATTAATGAGTACATCCGCGGAACACATTCTGAAGTACTGAAAATTATCAGGAATTACGAAGAAGCTGTTGCGGCACAAAGTGAAACCTGGGATAAGGAATCGCAAAAAAAATATGATCTTGCCTCTGCTTTAATGGATCAACATCAGGGATGGGATTATGAACGCAGATTGGAACAATTGCTCAGCCTTTTCAAAATTACCGATTTGGATCAAAATATTGGCGAATTATCAGGAGGGCAGAGAAAAAGATTGGCTCTGGCTTTGGTATTACTTGAGAATCCGGATTTATTGATTTTAGATGAGCCTACTAACCACCTTGATATTGAAATGATTGAATGGCTGGAAAAATATCTCGAGAAATCGAATACAACCTTACTGATGGTAACTCACGACCGGTATTTTCTGGATCGTATTTGTACGCAAATTCTGGAACTTGCCAATGGTAAAATCTATACGCATCAGGGCAATTACGCTTTTTATGTTGAACAATCAGCAGTAAGGGAAGAAGTAGAACAAACAGAAATCCTGAAGGCACGTAAACTTATGAAAAAAGAGTTGGAATGGATGCGCAGAATGCCCAAGGCAAGAACCCACAAATCCAAATCCAGAATTGATTCATTTTATGAAATAAAAGAGCGTGCTAGTGCAAATTTAATCGAACAGGAAATTAATCTTGACATCAAGAGCCAGCGTATTGGTGGAAAAATAGTAGAAGTTAAAAATGTAAGTAAAAGCTTTGATGATAGGGTGCTGATTAAGAATTTTGATTACAATTTTTTAAAGGGCGATCGCATCGGAGTTATTGGGAATAACGGAAGCGGAAAATCGACCTTTTTAAATTTAATCACGCAAAACTTAGTACCTGATTCGGGTAAAATCATTAAAGGAGAAACCATCAAATTTGGGTATTACAAACAGGAGGGAATCACTTTCGAAGGTGATCAAAAAATGCTTGATTTGGTTAAAGAAACTGCAGAAGTAATTCAGCTTGGAAAAGAGAAAAGCCTCACGGCATCACAATTTCTGCATCACTTCATGTTTAGTGCACAGATGCAGCATTCTCCGGTTTCACTGCTAAGTGGAGGAGAAAAAAGGCGGCTTTATTTACTCATGGTGCTGATTCAGAATCCTAATTTTCTTATTCTGGATGAGCCTACAAATGATTTGGATTTACTTACTTTAAACAAGTTAGAGGAGTTTTTGCTTTCTTATCAGGGTTGCCTGATGCTGGTTTCTCATGATCGTTATTTTATGGATAAACTGGTTGATCACATTTTTATTTTTGATGGTGAGGGATCAGTGAAAGATTTTGCCGGAAATTATACCCAATATCGCAATGAGATTGTTTTACCTGATGCTCAAAATAAGCAGAAAAAGGAAAAGGTAGTAAAACAGCAGGTCAAAAAGGTGCAGATTGAAGAAAAAAGGAAATTAACTTTTAAGGAGCAAAGAGAATTTGAACAACTAGAAAAAGAGATCCCCACTCTGGAAAAAGAGAAAAAAGCATGTGCAGAAATATTAAATTCCGGAACACAGGATTATCAAGCATTACAAACAGCCTCTGACCGGATTAGCGAAATTATAAGCACGCTTGAAGAAAAAGAAATGCGCTGGCTTGAATTGTCGGAATATCTTGGGTAAAGGATGATTGATTATTTTTTAATGTTGATTGTCGAATAATGCATTAGTAGCGTTTAAACTATGTATGAAAAATAGAAAAACGTGACTCTAAAAGTTATTCTAAGCTGAACTTCTCCTCTAACATTTCGATGCATGCAATTGCATCTTTTGAGAAAACGGGATATTTTTCATTTTTTAAAGCTGCTTTTTGGTAAAGTTTAAAAAATGTAAAAGGATTTCTTGATACCATTCTGATACTTTGCTCTCCAAATTCTTCAATGATTGCATTGCACATGTAAAAACCTGTTTGATGCCCCGACCGGGGAATCATTCTGCTGAATCGCCTTGAAAATATTTGTGCAGAATCAGATAGGTTTATAATTTCAACAAATAATGAATCCATACTTCTGATTAAGTCGGGTTGCATGGCTAAATAATTTAAATATTGTTCACCTTCCCTTGTGTCAGCATAACATCCCGGATCAAAATATTGATTGACCTTATCAATTTGATCGGCTATACCTTCGTTAGCTATTTGATTCATGATCCAAATTAAAGAAGAGTAGGGATCAGTGTCATCCGGAAAACGAAATTCATCCTTTTTATTTCGGTAGTAATGAAAAGCTTCGTGGGCATACAATAACTGAAAACTAAAATGCTTGTTAAAACCTTTATTTATCATACAATCCAGTGCATTATTATCTCTGATATCATCGGTCTTTAAAAAACTATTCAGACTTAAAATAATTGGATCATAACCCCTGGAATCATTAAAGATCAAAAAAGCAACTTTTGGAAAACCCTCAAACTTTTCATCTGGAAGAAAACGAGCAGCTTCCTTCATGGCAAATTCGCTTAAATCAAGTCTTTTATACGCATCGACTAAATCCAATAATTGCGTTTTCTGCTTTGGAACATTTTCATAAGCTTCTAACAATGAAGTAACCCATGAGGTCCACCAAGAACCTTTGCGATCAATTTTGACCAAAATATCATTGATATCTTTTGAGTATCCGGGTAGGTATGCAGCCCTAAAAACCTCTTGAAACCTGATTGGTTTCCGCAACTCATTATCTAAAAGCGTTTTATAAGCAGGAGTCTCAAATAAATCAGCCCATTGGCTGGCTATAGGTTCTTTTCCAGATTGCAATTGCTCCATCACAATGAAATGTTGATAAATGGCAGAAAAGTCAAGATTTTTAGAAGATTCCTGAGCATTTGACAAGCAATGAAATCCAACTAATAAAGTAATAAATAATATACGCTTCATAAATAAATGCCTTTTGTTTAAAAGACTAACTTTTAAGATGATTGTTACATTTTACTCCTTAATCTTCATTCAATTAGTGTAAGTTTGCAAAATCATATTTAAGATATCTCATAATGGATGGAACTAAAAAAGCAAATATCAAGATTGGCTCAGAAGTTAAAATTGTGCTTAAAGAAGATCAGCGAAGTGGAGCATTAACTGAAGGATTTGTAAAAAATATCTTAACAAAATCCACTGAGCATCATCATGGAATTAAGGTAAGGCTGGAGGATGGGCGGATTGGCAGGGTGAAAGAAATAATTTTGAATGATGAATGATGCCCGCCCTTTCCGAACGGAACGTTCGGGCGGGAGTTATGAATTATGAGTGATGAGTTATGAATTTTGAAATAATCTTGTATCTTGAATCTTGAATCTTGTGTCTTACTAATTATTTACTACTAACTACTGTCTACATTCTACTACCTACTAACCAACATCATCATCTATAAATCCAATATTCAGATTAACTCTCACCGCTTCATTATAAGCGATCAGCGTTTTGGCTTTTTTAATTCGTTTTTGAGCTTTGTGGGCATCTTCAAATGAATTTGAGAAATACTCCCAAAAAGAAATCATTTTTATTAATAGGTGCTTTTCTCCTGATAAATGAGAAGCATAGCTTTCCATTAGATAGTTATGAAACTCAAGAAAAACTTTTTTATGGTTTTCCGGAAGTTCCTTTGAATCAGTCTTTATCATTGCTGAAAGAAAGGGGTTCGCAATCAATCCTCTGCCAATCATCCATCTATTGATTTGTGGAAATCGAACACTTATTTCCTTAAACATTTTTAGACTATTCAAATCGCCGTTATAAACCAGCTTTTGCTTAGACAGACTTATACAATTTTCAAAGGCATTAATATTAGCTTTCCCTTTATACATTTGCGTTGCAGTGCGTGCGTGAATGATAATCTCAGTTAAAGGGTAATCGTTAAGTAATGGCAATGATTGAATGCTTTCATCCTCACTTTCAAACCCCAATCGCATTTTTATCGACAATTTATTTTGCATTTTAGGCAGAACCTCATCCAGGATTGAAATTATTTTATCCGGATTTTTTAATAAAGCCGAACCTAAACCACGCTTTGTAATCATAGGGTGGGGGCAACCAAGATTCCAGTTTATTTCTTCATAACCTAAATCAAAAAGGTAATTTGCCAGATACAGAAAATCATTGGCATTATTACACATTACCTGAGGGATTAACTTAACTCCTTGATTATTTTCGGGATTTACATCTCTGATTTGTGAATTTTTTAATTTGCTCTCACCATCAAGTTTAATCCAAGGTGAGAAATATTGATCTACATTACTAAAATATTTTTGATAGGCATTTCGGAAATGAAAGTCGGTAAAGCCCTGCAAGGGTGCGAGATAAATTTGAGGTTTCAATTCCATGATATAAAAGTAGAAAAAGTATGAACGCGAAGTATTCATCTCTTACAATTTGAAATTCGGTATCTTTGCCGGATATTTATTTTATATGAAATTTGAACAATACCGCATCGACGAAGGAATAAAAAAGGCTATTTCAAAACTTGGGTACAAAAAGCCAACAGATATTCAATATAAATCTATTCCTCCCATTCTTAAAGGTGAGGATGTTTTGGCTATTGCCCAAACAGGAACAGGCAAAACAGCTGCTTTTGCAATCCCAATCCTGCACATTTTACAGGATCGCAAAATTGAAGGTCGCCCGGATGGGGTGAAATGTTTGGTGATGGCACCCACGCATGAATTGGCTTTGCAAATCGAGAGTGTTTTTTATCAACTGGGAAGACATACCCGTATTACCTCTTTTTGTATTCATGGCGGGGTTGATCAGGAGCCACAAATTAAACAACTTAATAAAGGAGTGGATGTTTTAATAGCCACACCGGGAAGAATGTTTGATCTCGTAAGTCAGAAAGTGCTTAACTTGGATCGGATTGAAATTTTGGTTTTGGATGAGGCCGATCATATGTTGGACCTGGGGTTCATCAAGGATATCCGCGATTTGATGCGTCATCTTCCCAAAAAACGACAAACACTTTTCTTTTCTGCAACAATCAACGAAAAGATTAAAAACCTGGCCTATTCACTTGTAACCGATGCAATTCGGATTCAAATTTCACCAAAAGATCCTGTGGCGAAAAATATCGAACATGCCGTCGCATTTGTCGAAATGGATGATAAACGATTCTTTTTGGAAGATCTTTTAAAAAATAATTTAGAAAAGAAAATATTGGTTTTTGTGAGGACCAAGGTTAGGGCAGAACGGGTTAAAAAAGCCATGGAAAGGGTTGAAATAGTTACGAATACGATTCACAGCGATATCATGCAGGAAGAACGTGAACGGACCATGCAGGATTTCAGAACCGGTAATTTAAAAGTTTTAATTGCTACAGATGTAAGTGCCAGAGGAATCGACATCCCTAATGTTGAATACGTCATCAATTATGACTTGCCCGACTCTGCTGAATATTATGTGCATAGGGTAGGCCGTACCGGCCGTGGCAATCAAAAAGGACAAGCCATTTCATTTTGCAGTAACGAAGAAAAACCATTACTCGAAGAAATAGAAAAAAACCTGGGAAAACCGATACACAGAATAGAAATTTCGAAAAACGATTATCAAATCACTTTGGATTTTTCGGACGATAAACCTCACGATTGGAAGGCTCTCTTAGAAGAAGCCGAAGGTTTCAACGCTAAACGAAAGAAAAAGAAGAAGAAGAAATAAATGGAATAATGAAATAGTGAAATAATGAAATTCGGAGGAATTATATGATTAGAGACATTAATATGAAAAAAACTATTCTACTGATCATTTTTCTATCAGGATTAATTAATGGTCAGGCTGAAATTGATCCGAATAATCAATTATCGGAAAATAACAATATGAAGAAAAGGGAAACTGCTGTTTTTGGAGCTGGATGCTTTTGGTGTGTTGAAGCCGTATTTCAAACTTTAAAAGGCGTATATGCAGTTGAACCCGGATATACAGGTGGTTCAACAAAAAATCCGACCTATTACGATGTAATTACAGGAACAACAGGGCATGCAGAAGTTGCCCGGATTACATTTGACCCTGATGAGGTTTCTTTTGAATTTTTATTGTCCGTATTTTTTCAAACCCACGATCCAACAACCTTGAATTATCAAGGTGCTGATATAGGAAATCAATATCGCTCGGCCATATTTTATACTTCTGACGAACAAAAACAGATGGCTGAAAAAATAATTTCAGAACTGAATGACGCTCAAGCTTATCCAAATAAAATTGTAACTGAAGTAACAGCTTTAAAGATATTTTACTTGGCAGAAGATTACCATAAAAATTATTTTATCACAAATCCCGAACAGGCATATTGTAAATTCGTGATTCAACCGAAAATGGAAAAATTTAAAAAGGTTTTCAAGGATTATTTGAAATAGCTTAGAATTCAAACATAATGTTTATTCTCAATCCACAAATTCCTTAACATAAAATCTTTATCGATTGCAGAATTTTATTATTATTGTCTTATAATTAATATTATGTTAAATAGCATATTTAATAAAATAGGGGAACAAGTAAATACTTATTCCCCTAATAATTTTATGAATAAAGATTACTGTTGATCAGGAGTTCCTATTTCTGCTAATTTATCATTAACAGCTTTGTATTTTTCAGTCTGCCCTGTTCTCGAATAAATCTGTTTTAAAGAATACAGCGTATTATAATCATCGCCTTTAAGTTTTAAAGCACTTTCCAAATATGGTAAAGCAGTTTGTAAAAAACCATCACCTTTTTCTTTAGTCGCGTTATAATTTTTATCATTATATGGCAGTGCATCGGCTTTACCAAGATAGAAAACACCTTTATTAAAATATAGGGCTCCTAAATTATAAATTGCATTAAAAAAATCAGCTTGAAGTTCTATGGCTTTTAAATATGCAGCTTCACTTTGATCAAAAGCTGATAATCGCTCCTCATCCGTGAGATCTTCATTATTAAAGATTATATCGTACATTGTACCAACGGCTTGATAAACTGTAGGATTAGAATCATCAAAAGTCAACGCTAATTTCAGGTTTTCCAATGCTTTTTCAGTTTGAGCCGTTTCCAGATAAATATTGGTTTCAGCAATAATTATGTTGAAATCGGTAGGGAATATTTTTCTTCCTTTTTGAATAATTTCCAAAGCTTGAATTGTATCCCCTTCTGTTTTTAAAATATTTGCATATGAATAATAAACCACTACACTTTCATAGTTCATGGCAGCTAATTTTTCATAATTTAGTTTAGCTTTATCCAATACATTGCCTTTCTCATAAGACATGGCACCATTAATCAGCGCTGTTGTATCAATACGGCCACTTAGTCCTGCAATTGTAAATGACTTATCGAATAATTGCCCTGCTTCCGAAAATACCTCTGAGTTATATTTTAGAACTGCAAGGTTAAAATAAACTTCAGATGCGATTGTGAAATAAGCGGTCAAATCCTCTTTAAGCTCATTGGTAACATCTAATTCTTTTGCTTTTAATAAGGCGTTATATCCAATCTCGGCAGATTCTTCGTTACTAATTTTAATAAGGTCAGCGATCGGACTTCTTGCGATTTCAAAATAAATTTGTCCCTTGTATAACCAAGTTTTGGAATCATTTATCGTTTTTTCATTTTCACTTGCCGCATCAATTGCTTCTTTGGCCTTTAGTAAATTGCCACTTTTCAAAAAATTGAAAGCAGAGTTTCTTTTTCCTGTTTGCGCATGGGTCAGTCCAAATACGATGAGCAAACTTAACAGAATTGCGTATTTCTTCATAATATTACTTTTTACGATTTTTTTTATCGCGCAAATATACATATTTGCTAAATTCAAAAATCAATGATTACTTATTTTTAAACGTTTTATATTGTCTATTCTTCAATTTCCTTGCCAATCTCTTCATTATTGATATTTTCATCCTCAATATCTTCATTATCAGGATTGTCTATGTCCTTAAATTCATCATCATCACCAACGATAACTGCAACCTTTGCAACTGATGCAATTGAATCATCATCTTTGAGGTTAATTAAACGAACTCCCTGAGTAGCTCTTCCCATTACTCTTAAATCTTCGACGGATAGTCTGATAATCAAACCTGATCTGTTGATAATCATTAAGTCATCATTATCCTGAACATCTTTGATCGCAATTAAAGATCCTGTTTTTTCGGTAATATTGATGGTTTTAACACCTTTACCTCCTCTATTCGTAATACGGTAATCTTCTACCGATGAACGTTTTCCATAACCATTTTCTGAAACAACAAGAATATCTGCATTATCTTCATTAATACAAATCATGCCGATAACTTCGTCTTTGGGCCCTCCCAAACTAATGCCCCTCACCCCTGCTGCATTTCGTCCCATTGGCCGTACATTTGATTCATTAAACCTAATTGCCTTACCCGATTTTAGGGCCATTATAATCTCGCTCTTACCGGTTGTAAGTCTGGCCTCAAGTAATTGATCACCTTCGTTAATTGTAATTGCATTAATACCATTTTGACGCGGACGGGAATATGCTTCAAGAGAAGTTTTTTTGATGGTACCTCGTTGGGTTGCGAGTATAATAAAATTATTTTCAACGTATTCTTTATCCTTAATGTCCTTAACATTGATGAATGCTCTTACTTTATCGTCGGGATCAATGTTGATCATATTTTGTATGGCGCGACCCTTAGAAGTTTTACCACCCTCGGGTATTTCGAATACTCTTAACCAGAAACACTTACCTTTCTCTGTAAAGAATAGCATATAATTGTGCATAGAAGCAACAAACAGATGTTCCAGAAAATCTTCGTCGCGATTACCGCTTCCTTTTGCTCCACGCCCTCCCCTTTTCTGTTGGCGGTATTCAGAAAGTTGGGTACGTTTTACATAACCCATATGTGAAATCGTCAGAAGTACGTCATCGTCAGGAATTGTATCTTCAATCTTAAAGTCTTCAGCTGAATAAATAATTTGACTTCGTGAGCTATCTCCATATTTTTCTTTAATCTCGGCTAGCTCTGCTTTAATGATTCCCATTCGCATGGATTCGTTACCCAGTATTTCTTTGTAAATTTCAATTTGTTTGATTAATTCATCAAATTCAAGTTTGATCTTATCGCGCTCAAGCCCGGTTAATTTCTGGAGTCTCATATCCAGGATTGCCCGTGCTTGTATCTCTGAAAGTTCAAATTCCTTCATCAATCCATTTCTGGCCTCTTCAGGGGTTCTTGAAGCACGAATCAATGCAATTACTTCATCCAAATGATCTAATGCAACAAGCAAGCCTTCCAGAACATGTGCTTTTTTCTCCGCTTCGGCCAGTTCATACTTTGTGCGTCTTATCACCACTTCATGACGATGTTCAACAAAGTAATGGATCATGTCTTTTAAATTCAACATTTGTGGTCGACCTTTAACCAAAGCAATGTTATTTACACTGAATGAGGATTGTAGGGCCGTTAATTGATATAATTTGTTTAGGACAACATTGGTTACAGCATCCTTCCTTAATTCGTACACAATCCTGATCCCATTCCGATCGGATTCATCTCTTAAATCAGAAATTCCAACAATTTTTTTATCGTTAACTAAATCAGCAGTTTTTTTGATCATTTCTGCTTTGTTCACCTGATAAGGTATTGAAGTTACAATGATGCTTTCACGACCGGTTGAACTTATTTCAACTGTTGATTCACCTCTCATCATTACCCTACCCCTGCCGGTTTCAAAAGCTTCCCTAACACCTTCATATCCATAAATCAAAGCTCCGGTAGGAAAATCGGGTGCTTTGATAAATTTCATCAATTCAGGAATTGTAATTTCATTATTATCTATATAAGCGATAGTTCCGTCAATTACTTCAGACAAATTATGAGGTGGCATATTCGTTGCCATACCTACAGCAATACCCGACGCTCCATTGATCAATAAATTTGGGATTCGTGTTGGAAGAACGACAGGTTCTTTGAGTGAATCATCAAAATTAAGCTGAAAATCAACAGTATCTTTTTCAATATCCGCTAACATTTCCTCGGCAATCTTTTGCAAACGTGCTTCTGTATAACGCATAGCAGCCGGGCTATCACCATCAATCGAACCGAAGTTTCCCTGCCCGTCAACTAAAGGATAACGAAGAGACCATTCCTGTGCCATTCGAACCATGGCATCATATACAGATGTATCACCATGAGGGTGGTATTTACCTAAAACCTCTCCAACTATACGAGCTGACTTTTTGTGGGCACGGTTTGATAAAACGCCCAAATCAAGCATTCCATATAATACTCTTCTATGCACCGGCTTCAATCCATCACGCACATCAGGTAAGGCCCTTGACACAATAACCGACATCGAATAATCAATGTAGGCCGATTTCATTTGATCTTCAATATTTACCTTCAGAATCTTGCTTCCTTCTTCCATATTCTTATTAACTTAATCTTCTGTATATTAATCAATTATGTTTATTGGTTATAACATACGAAAGTACTAATTATTTCCGTTAGCTCCCAGTTTTTTAAGCACTTTTTATTACTAACACTTGCATGTTGATAATAATTGTCCGATCTGATTTTATACTATCCAGAAGCACTTATTTTTAGATAAGTCTAAAAAGCTGAATTTCAGTTGCTGAGAAGCTTGTTTCATGATGTAATTTAAGATTAATGCTTCTGGTTTTTTAGTGGCATTATTATTGATTGACCATATTAGACAGATATTGATTATTTTTGTAATAATTTTGAATAAAACAGCATATATGGAAGCGAAGTTTTCACAGAGAGTAAAAAATGTTTTGACCTTTAGTCGTGAAGAAGCCATCCGGCTAGGAAACAGTTACATAGGACTTGAACATCTTTTACTGGGAATTATCAGGGAAGGCAATGGGATGGCAATACAAATACTTAAATATTTTGGGGCAGATATAGACGAAATCAGAAGAACTATTGAGGCTTCCATTAGAAATGCTGAAAAATCTTATAAGAAACCCGAAAATATACCATTAATTAAACAAGCGGAAAGAGCTTTGAAAATTACCTATCTTGAAGCTAAGCTTTTTAACAGTGAATTAATTGGTACTGAACATCTAATGCTTGCTATATTAAAGGATGAAGACAATTTAGTTACCCGTTCACTCAAGAAACGAGGCATTGATTATGAGTCCGTTAAAGATGAGGTCAAAGCATTGACAATGAAAAATGAAGACACGGAAATTACACCAAGTGCTGAAATCCCAAATGATCCAACCGACGACGATTATGATGATATTGGTAAAAGTTACGGTGGTGGAAGTACAAAAAAAGTTCAGGATTCAAAATCCAAAACTCCGGTATTGGATAATTTCGGACATGATTTAACGCTTGCCGCTGAAGAAAACAGGCTTGATCCAATTGTTGGCAGGGAGAAAGAATTAGAACGTATTGCACAGATATTAAGCAGAAGAAAGAAAAATAACCCCATATTAATAGGTGAGCCGGGTGTTGGCAAATCTGCTATTGCAGAAGGATTAGCTTTACGGATAATTAATCGTAAGGTATCAAGGGCCTTATTTAATAAAAGGGTAATTACGTTGGATCTCGCATCTCTGGTTGCCGGTACCAAGTATCGTGGCCAATTTGAAGAACGAATGAAGGCCGTTTTAAACGAACTGGAAAAAAATCCGAACATCATCATTTTCATTGATGAAATCCATACCATCGTTGGAGCAGGAAATGCATCAGGTGCATTGGATGCTTCTAACATGTTTAAGCCGGCTCTTGCACGTGGAGAAATTCAATGTATAGGTGCGACAACCCTGAATGAATACAGGCAATATATCGAAAAAGACGGGGCACTTGAACGTAGATTTCAGAAGGTTCTGATTGACCCGACAACTCCGGAAGAAACAGTTGAAATCCTCAATAACATAAAGGAAAAATACGAGGACCATCATCTTGTTACATATACCCCTGAAGCAATTAAAGCCTGTGTAACTTTAACAACAAGATATATCAGTGATCGTTTTCTGCCAGATAAAGCAATTGATGCTTTAGATGAAGCAGGTTCGCGAGTTCACATCACAAATATCCATGTTCCTGTTGAAATCATTAATATTGAAAGCCGGATTGAAGAAACAAGGCTCAAGAAAACAAAGGCAATTAACAGCCAAAAATTTGAGGAGGCTGCCGAATTTCGTGATTTAGAGAAGAAGTTACAATCGCAACTTGAAGATGAAAAGAAAAGATGGGAGGAAGAATCCAAAATTCATCGCGAAACCGTTCAGGAAGAAAATGTTGCGGAAGTTATTGCCATGATGACAGGTGTGCCCGTGCAGCGGATTGCGCAAAATGAAGGCGACAGACTCATAAACATGGAAACGGAGCTTGCGGATTCTGTAATTGGACAAAGTGAAGCTATTAAAAAAGTAGCTAAAGCAATCCGAAGAAATCGGGCAGGACTGAAAGATCCGAATAAACCTATTGGAACATTTGTATTCCTGGGACCAACCGGGGTCGGGAAAACATATTTGGCGAAAGTATTGGCGCAATTTCTTTTTGACTCCGAAGACGCCCTCGTTCGTGTCGACATGAGTGAATATATGGAGAAATTTGCCGTTTCACGTCTTGTCGGGGCTCCTCCCGGATACGTAGGTTATGAAGAAGGCGGACAATTGACCGAAAAAGTTAGGCGTAAGCCCTACTCAATAGTATTACTTGATGAAATTGAAAAAGCTCATCCGGATGTGTTCCATTTATTACTTCAAGTATTGGATGATGGCGTATTGACAGATAGTCTTGGCAGAAAAATTGATTTCAAAAATACCATCATCATCATGACTTCAAACATTGGATCGCGTCAACTTAAAGATTTCGGCACCGGTGTTGGGTTTTCTACAGCTGCAAAAAATGCTTCAAAAGCAAATTATGCAACAGGTGTCATTGAAAATGCGCTTAAACGTGCTTTTGCACCTGAATTTTTAAACAGGATCGATGATGTTATTATTTTCGAGAAATTAGAACGTGAAGACATTCATAAAATCATCGATATTGAATTGAAAAACCTTCTAACACGCGTTTATGATTTAGGTTATCAAATGAAGGTTTCATCAGCAGCGAAAGATTTTATCGCGGAAAAAGGATGGGATGCGCAATTTGGCGCCCGACCTCTAAAAAGAGCTATTCAAAAGCATATCGAGGATCCATTAGCGGAAGAAATCATCAAAATTAAGATGGTTGAAGGCGATATAATCAATGTGGATTACAGCGAGAAAAAGAAGGAAATTTTCATTAAAATAAGCAAGCCTAAATTGCCGGCAAAACAAGTCAAAAGTAAATAGGTTCTTAAGTTTTTCATAATTTAAAATGTCGTCTTATTAAGTCTCTAACCCTGTTTTGGTCCAGGAACAAGATATATTTTGTCTATTCGTTTGAATATGAATATTTTAAAATTTTGCTTCTTATATTCTTGATCATTATATTTGCGCTTTTTAAAATTTTACGATATTCATATTAATAATTCAACTAATTAAAACACCTTAAAATGGCAAATGATCAACTAATCAAAGGGGGTGAATTTTTATTGACGGAAGCCCAAGCTAATGAAACTTTTATTCCTGAAGAATTTGATGAAGAACAACGTATGATTGTTCAAACCTGTGAAGATTTTTTAGAAGCAGAGATCTATCCTAATCTTGATCGTATTGATGAAAAAGAAGCTGGTTTAATGCCTGGTTTATTGGCAAAAGCAGGAGAACTGGGACTGCTCGGAATTTCAGTACCTGAAGAATATAATGGATTTAATCAAAGCTTTATTACAAATATGAGAGCTAATGAAGCCATGGGCGCTGCCAATTCATTTTCGGTTGCATTTATGTGCCACACAGGTATTGGGACCTTACCTATTCTTTATTACGGTAATGAAGAACAAAAACAAAAATATGTACCTCAATTAGCCAGTGGTGAATTAAAAGCCTCTTATTGTTTGACTGAACCAGGAGCAGGATCTGATGCAAATTCAGGAACTACAAGAGCCGTATTATCTGAAGATGGAAAACACTATATTTTAAATGGCCAGAAAATGTGGATCACCAATGGTGGATTTGCTGATGTTCAAACTGTTTTTGCGAAAATTGATAACGATCGGGTTTTAAGTGCTTTTATTGTCGAAAGAGCTTGGGAAGGTGTAGTTATTAACCCGGAAGAAAAAAAAATGGGGATTAAAGGTTCATCTACTACCCAGATATTTTACAATGATGTCAAGGTTCCTGTTGAAAACCTTCTCGGAAAAAGAGGTGAAGGATTCCGTATCGCATTAAATATTCTACATATTGGAAGAATTAAATTGGGAGCTACCGTTATTGGAGCTGCCAAAAGCGCAATCAATCACTCGGTAAAATATGCCAATGAACGTAAACAGTTTTCGCAACCAATTTCTAATTTTGGAGCGATACAACATAAACTTGCCGAACAGGTAATCCAAACCTTTGTTACCGAATCTACGGTTTATCGTGCCAGTAAAGATGTAAATGATACAATTGAAGCTTACAAAGCTGAAGGAATGGCATATGGAGAAGCAAACATCAAAGGAACCGCTCAATTTGCAATAGAATGTGCATTGTTAAAAGTATTAGGTTCAGAAGCACTGGATTATGTTGTTGATGAAGCTGTTCAGGTTTTTGGCGGGATGGGATATTCTGCTGAAGGACCTGTTGATAAAGCTTATCGTGATTCAAGAATCAACCGGATTTTTGAGGGAACCAATGAAATTAACCGTTTGTTGATTGTTGATACCGTTTTGAAAAGATCGATGAAAGGCGAAATTAATTTATTCGAAGAAGCAAAAAAAGTAGTTGAAGCTTTAAACGATACTGTTAGCCATGAATTTGTCATTCAAAATTATTTTGAGGAAAAACGGGGATATATTAAAAACTTTAAGGACGCTGTTTTAATGGTATTGGGAGTTTCTTCCGAGCATTTCAAACGTAAGTTTGATCAGGAACAAGAAATTTGGATGAATATTTCAGATATGATTATTCAACTTTACGGATGCGAATCTACCATGTTAAGAGTAGAGAAATTTGAAAAAATGAAAGAAGACAGTGATGATAATGGTGACAGCAATGGAAAATTAAACCTTAATAAACTCATATTAGATGTAAATGTTTATGATGCTGCCGATCGTATTTATAAAGCCGGAGCCGATGCCATTAATTCATTTACAACAGGAAAACAGCAGCAATTGCTATTAAATGCACTTGCTAAATTCACACGGGTAGCACCTGTAAATGTTAAAGAGGCGCGAAAAGCAATTGCTTTAAAGCTCATCGACGATAACTGTTATAAATTCTAAGCTTACCAAATCTCATAAAAAAATCCCCCCGATATGATCGAGGGGATTTTTTTATTCACATATTATCATCACAATTTTAAAATTGCTTTTGAAATTACAATACGTTGAACCTGATTAGTCCCTTCGTAAATCTGACAAAGTTTCACATCTCGCATGATTTTTTCTACACCAAATTCAGTAGAATATCCATCCCCTCCCATTACCTGAACTGCATTTGTTGCAATTTCCATAGCTGCATCAGAAGCATAAAGTTTTGACATTGCGGATAATTTAGATGCAGATCTTACACCGTTATCATATTCCCATGCGGCTTTCCAAGTTACCATTCGCGCAGCTTCAAGCGAAGTAGCCATGTCGGCTAACATAAATCCTATAGCCTGATTAGATGCAATGGGTTTGCCAAATTGAATTCTTTTTTTCGACCAATCTCTTGAAATTTCGTAGGCTTCACGCGCTGCACCAACACTCAACGCAGCAACACCGGTACGAGTACGATCAAAAGTTTTCATGGCAAATAAAAAGCCGTGTCCTTCTAATCCCAACCTGTTCTCTATAGGAACCTCAACATCAGTAAAAATAATTTCATTTTGAACAGAAGCTTTTTGTCCCATTTTTTCTAAATGAGGTTTGATCTCTATACCCGGTAAATTAGAAGGAACCACAAAAGCAGTTAAACTTCTTGATCCTTTTTCAGGATCGGTTTGCGCAAAAACAGTGAAAAATGAAGCAACCTCACCATTGGTTATAAACCGTTTATGACCGTTCAGTATATATTTATCACCATGAAGTATTGCCGTGGATTTAATGCCCTGAACATCAGATCCGGCATTAGGTTCGGTTAAACAATAAGCCGCAACCGCCTTTTCTTCAACAATTTGTCCGAAAAACTTGTTCTGTTGTTGCTCGTTGGCAGCCAATAACATTGGAGTTAAAGCTAAGGTATTTGCATCAATACAAATTCCGATTCCGATACAAGCCGCACCTAATTCTTCGGAAGCCAATGCACTATCAAAAATATTAAATCCATTTCCACCAAATTTTTTAGGCATAGGGCCGTTCATGATCCCTTCGCCATATGCTTTCTTAACAATATCCCACGGAAATTCCGCTAACTTATCATACTTAAGACGCTCAGGCCTGATTACTCTATCGGCAAATTCACGGTATTTCTCAACGATTTGCTGCTGTTCATTTGTTAATGAAAAATCTATCATTTTTAAAAAGAATTATAGGTTAATTTTGATTTATTTTAGTATAAAACAGATAATCTTATGCACCTGTTAATGCCAGTTGTTACCTTGTTAACAAATATAAATAAATTTATCAAAATATCGATATATGAATAAAATTAAGTGTTGAAAACTGTCATAATACAACGATGATATATAATTATAAGCTAAATTTAAGCTCTAAAATTGTACAATAAATTGAAATCTATTTAATTATTAAGATAATGCAAAATTTTTCGTTTCACATCCCAACAAAAATAATTTTCGGGACTGGTAATATTTCTATGCTGCCATTAGAAATCCCAGATTCAACTACTTCAATTTTAATTGTTACGGATCAAAATTTACATCGAAACACAGGTATTATAAATCATATAAGAATGCTGTTATCAAATTACAATGTTTTTGTCTTTGATCAAATTGAAGAAAACCCATCCATTGAATCGGTGGATATTGGAGCTGATTTTGCCAAGAAACATTTTATCGATTTGATACTCGGTATTGGCGGTGGTTCAAGTATGGATGCAGCTAAGGGAATTGCTTTAACTGTGACAAATGATGTGCGTTTTGAATCATTCCTAAACGGAGAAGTTCCAATAAATCAACCTTTGCCCTTCATTTGTATACCAACCACTTCAGGTACCGGAAGCGAAGTGACACCTTTTGCTGTTTTTACCGATAAAGTTGATGAATCAAAGAAAGGATATTCACATCCAAGCATTTTCCCGTTAATTTCCGTTATTGATCCGGAGCTAACTTATTCTATGCCTGAAAGCGTTAGAATAAATACCGGGTTGGATGTGCTTGCTCATGCTTCAGAAGCCTATCTCTCATTAGATTCCAATATGCTAAATGATCAAATTGCTTTAGAAAGCGTCAGACTTGTAATTTCAAATTTACCTTTGGCAGTAAAAGGAAATCTATCCGCCATTAATTTAATGGCCTATGCTTCTGTATTGGCTGGTATTGCTATTACTCATGCCAGTACTATTTTGCCTCACATTATGGGCTATCCGTTAACTGTTTTTCATCAAATACCGCATGGTAAAGCAAGTATATTAACTCTTCCGGCATTTCTCGATTTCTTAGAGAAAATTGAGGAATCGGAACAAAAAGTAAGAAATCTGAAATCAATATTTAATTTAGGAGGAGGATTATCAGAATTTTTGAAAACCCTCGGTATTTCGCCTAAGTTAAGCGATTATGGAGTAAACGAAGAAGAAATTGACTTATTTATTGAAAAGACAATACATAAGGGCGACATCAAAATTACACCAGGTAATATTGATCGTAATATCGTTCGTAATCTTTATTATGATTCCCTATAATTATTTTGAAGATTATAACTTTAAACGAAATCCGAAATTCGCAAGAATGTATGAAATTGGTCTTTTGTCAACTCTAATATCATTGGCTGTCCAAAATGTAAATTCAGCATTTGCATGATTATAGGATGAATGCACAATCAAGCTCCACCCCTCCCTTATTTCATATTCTAAATCGAGTGAGATTTGATATACGAATGTATAATCTATGGCTGAAGTAATTTCGAAATATTCCGGTCCAAATAAAAAATACTTTGGTTTATTCAACTGGTAAGGAGTTTGAATATTCATCATGCCGGCATTTACACCTCCTTGTAGTTTAATTTTTTGGAGAATGGCTTTTTCATAAAAAACTCCACCCATCGCAGTAAGCGGAAGATATGGATCGGAACGAATGCTAATATCTGAAAGAAAAGGATCTGAAGCTACTTTGACCCATCCCAAACTCGCGACATCAACAGGATGAATTGATCCTCCAACCGAAATTCTCAAACCAAAAGGTGGCCTTGCCAACCAATTAATATTTAAAAGTACATTCCCTCCGGGTTTTGTAAAACTTCCTTCATTCAATATTTGCCCACTATATTTATCGATTGGCAGTGATAAGCCACTACTCACATCAATGGAAAATTTATTATTCTGACTAAATGCAGAGAAGCTAAATAGTAAAAAGAAGTATAATAAATAGTTTTTCATAGTTATAATCTAAAAAGGAATGGTATAAGGATAAAGGTTAACGACCACAATAGCCAACAGGATACCCATGATACCTATGAATAAGAAAAGATATCCGAGTGCTTTTTTCTTTTTCACGAACATGATAATTCCGATGATAAAAAATAAAATTGAAAAGATAAAAAGCTGGAGTATCATCATTTGCTTTTTTTGACAAAACTAATAAAAATTGATCGTATAAAATAACAGAACAAGTGGTAAAACAAAAAGAGGAATCTTTCCTTATCGGGATAAATTCCTCTTTTGTTATAAGCTATAAAAGTTTATTTCACTCTTTCCAAAAATTCAACTTCAAATAATAATGGTGCAAATGGTTGAATCATAGGAGGTCTTCCTGCTGGTCCGTATGCCAATTTTGATGGAACCAACCAAATTGCTTTGCCGCCAACGCGCATTAATTTAATAGCCTCATGCCATCCTTGTATGATTCCCGGTTTATCAACAGTAAATTCCAGAGGTTCATTTCTTGTAACGGACGAATCAATCGTATCATTATTGAGTGTGGTCAGGGTATAGTTTACTTTAACTTTATCACCACTTATTGGGATTTCTCCCGATCCTGCTAAAGTTTCAATAAAATATAAACCACTCTCAGTAGGACTCACGATATATTTTTTATCACTTAAATATTTTTGAATTGCTGCTTGTTCATCATCTGACAACTTCTTATTTTGAGCTTCATCTTTAGCAGCTTTCTCTTTTTGGAACACAGCCTTGTCTTTAATGTCAACGACCTCAATATCATAAACAAGTGGTGTGTATGGGCCTAATTGATCACCGGCTCCTTCTGCACCAAAAGCTAAACTTGAAGGAACAATGAAGGTTGCTTTTTCACCTACTCTCATTTGTCCAATGCCTTTATTAAAGCCTTTTGTGTCAAATTGGGTTCCATATTCAAAATCAATTAATTCACCTTTGGTATAGGTTGTGAATAAGGTATCTCCACTTGTAAACTTTAGAGTATAATTAATAAGTATAATTAAACCATTTGCTACTTTTTTGCCGGTTCCTTTTTTGGTTTGAATGAAGTATAAACCTTCTTCATCAGGTTGGATAGTAATATAATTCGCTTTTATATACTCTTCAATTAATCCGGGCTCTTTATTACGAATTGCTTCCATTTCAGCTTCCTTTTCCATATCTGCTTCTTCTCTGGTCTGAAATTTTTTCATTTTTATATTGAAGTAGATATAACTTGAACTATCAACATATGAAGGTAAACTAGGGGCTCCAGCGGTAATATAGAAAAATGAATCTGCTTTTATCGCAAATTCAGCACTATCGCCGATCGCCATCATGGCTATACACTCATAAACATCTCCGGCATATTGTGGCTCCTGCAAAATGAGTTGAAATGCCTGTGGGTTTTCATTACTGTTAAAAAGCATACTATCGCCTACTTTGTATGACATTCCCAGTGTGACAACATCTCCGGCTTTAGGAGATAAGGAACCGATTTTTTCGAAAAACTTATAATATATGCCGGAACTTGTTTTTTTATAGCCTTTAAACTGTGAGTTACAGGATACAGCTAAAAAAGCTATCATAAGTGAAAGGACGAGTACTAATTTTTTTTGTATCATTTGTTTATAATTGATTGTAAGAATTAAATGTATTTTGAACTCATTCTGAACGTGCGAAGATAATAAAATTAATATTTGTTGCCTAAGACTGGATGAACTGTTTTAAACAAATAATTAAAGTATTTCATCTTTATGATTTTCAAATAGTTTGATCATCCTTTCTATGGTTTTATCCATTGATTCATACGAATTTCCTCCTGCGGCTTTCTGATGCCCGCCCCCTTCAAAGTATTTTCGTGCAAATTCATTAACCGAAAAATCATTTTTTGAACGAAATGAAATACGAATTAACTTATCGCGTTCAGTCAATAATATTGCCACATTAACTTTATCTATCGAAAGTGCATAATTAACAATCCCTTCAGTATCGCCTACCTGATGATTAAACTTATTTAAATCTTTCTTATACAAATAGATATAGGCGATACCTAAATCAGCACGTACAACAAGTCGTTCATTCAAACAAAAACCAAGCAAATTAAGCCTATCTTCTGAAAATGTGTCATAAACTAACCTATGAATGCGCTCACCATCGACTCCTGCTTCGATTAAAGCCCCCGTAATATGATATGTCTTAGGTCGGTTACAAGAATAGCTAAAACTTCCTGTATCAGTCATTATCCCAACATATATCGCTTCAGCAATATTCATATTAATTAATCCTGTATCACCGGCTTGCGCGATGAGATCATATATTAATTCGGAGGTTGATGATGTTTCTATCGTTGAGTAAATCAACTCAAAATTTGTATCAGGTTCTAAATGATGATCAATCAGGATTTTTGTTCCGTTGAATTGTTCCAGAACACTTTTCATATCGCCTGTTCGGTATAATGCATTATAATCCAATGAGAAGATAGTTTCAGCTTCATCGATTAATTTTTGTGCTTTTTTTGCATCATCCTGATAGATAATTATCTCATCACTATTTGTCAACCAGTTTAAAAATGCGGGAAAAGCATTGGGAATGATAACACTGACATTATGTTCTTTTAATTTCAGGTACTCATATAATGCTAATGAGGATCCAATGGCGTCTCCGTCAGGATTTTTATGGCTTGTAATTACAATTTTTCCTGTTGTGCCGGCTAAATGGCCGATTATTTTATCTAAATCGTTGTATGTCAAGATAAATTATTAAAAAAGGTAAAGGTTTACTTTAGAATTTGTGTAAAAATACTACAAAATATTATATTATTTTCTGAAATAAATTATTCCTATTTTTGCTCTTACATATTAATGTTTACAGTATCATGAGAGGAAATAGAACTTTTACGATGATTAAGCCCACAGCGGTAAAAAAAGGTCATATCGGCTCGATTTTGGCCATAATTAATGATGCAGGTTTCAAAATCATTTCAATGAAATTTTTAAAGCTTTCGAAGGATCAGGCTCAACAATTTTATGCCATTCATAAAGAGAAACCATTTTATGCCGATTTGTGTACTTTTATGTCATCCGGCCCCATTGTAGCTGCCATCATAGAAAAGGATGATGCTGTAAATGCGTACAGAGAATTAATTGGTGCCACCAATCCTGCAAATGCCAAAGAAGGAACCATCAGAAAGCTATTTGCTACCTCTCTACAGGAAAATGCCGTTCATGGCTCTGACAGTGATGAAAATGCTGTAATAGAAGGGAATTTCTTCTTTTCTGATATTGAAAAGTTTTAATTATTCCTCAGGCAGGAATTCTTTAAAAGTATTATCTGAATAGAATATCACGATCTTACTGGCTTGTTTATTTGAATTAGAAGGAATTCTATTAGTAATAGGCTGTTTTCCAATTGTTTTTGCTTTATTTTCTGTCGGCTCCAACAATATTTTTTCAGAATCATTCTTTTCTTCTTTAATTATCGGAACAACTTCTTTTTGCTTTTCATGACCACTAAATAGATTGGTGTCATTTTCTTCAATAAGCATTTTACCTTTACCCATTATTAACCAATCTGCGTTAATATCAGGATATACTTTTAATAATTTTTGGATAAAATCCAGGCTTGGTTTATTTCTGCCTGACAGCACATGTGAAATACTGGATTTCTGAACTCCGATTTCTTCAGCAAATTTTGATGAATTAATTTTATAAAATCTAAGTATTTTATTGATCCGATCAGTCATGAGACAGGTGAATTTATTATACAAATGTAACAATAATTACTATAACATATGTAATTTTTAAATATTACATATGTTATCATATTTATCAAGCGCTTATCACATTCATAATTTACACTTAACAAACTATTATACAATCAATTAATCCTTTGTTAAAAATTAAAACAAAATTTGATGTTATAATAAAGTGTTACTTTAGATTTAATGTTTAAATCGTTGTTATTTAGACTATATAAATTTATATTATTGATAATTAATTGTAATATTGTGAAAATTCACAAATATTGACTAACTGGTTAATTCAATTAAAAACTTTACAAATGTAATATGTGTATTAGCTAATTGATAATTAGCATTATAATACCGTTAATTGACATGTGTCACAAATGTAAACTAATTATTATGGTTTCTTTAGATACAGCCCGATTATTGAAAGGAAATCATTTATCCCGATACGCTGCGCTATCGGGATTCGTTCATCTTACAGATTTCAATGCAATTCGTTTTTGAAATCTGAGTTTCACGAATAAAAAAAGCGCCATTACATATGACGCTTAGCTTTACCTTTTTATATTCCGCCTAGCTGGGGCATTTCGATATACTTCAACAAGTTCAGTTCAAGCTTTTCACTTCATGAAAAACTCAATGCCCTACTTAAGATGCACCCTGAGTGTTCTGCGAAGCAGAATATAATGAAGGGTACAATTAATAATCTTATAAATCGAAGCATGGACAACCAGCCTGCATGGCTGTCTGACAGGCCTGCTAGCGCTAGCAGGGAAACTGATGACTCTCTCTGAAAATATTTTCTATTTATATACCTTCATATATAATCTTCAAAAACTGCCCCAATTTACTAGGTTCAAGCCAACGGGTCACAATTACAATATCGTTTTTCTCGTCAATAATAATATTATTTCCGCCAAAACCGGAGGCATAATAAATATTGGCCGGCACCCCTTCCATACTCCGTGGGCCCTGGTTTAACCACCACATGTAACCATAACTTCCATAAGCTTTTGAAGGCTGCTGAACGGCTTTTACCCATGCTTTGGAAATGAGTTGTTTGCCCTGCCAATTGCCTTCCCTCAAAAAGAGTAAGCCAAATTTGGCATGATCGAGGGTATTGATAAAAAGTCCGCCGCCGGTATGGCCTCCCCCACTTACCGATTGCACCTTGATCCCATCCACGTTTACCCATGAAGTTTCGTAACCGAACCATCGCCAGGTTGAGGAAGCACCTATCGGATCCATGATTCGCTCTTTTAATACTTGTGGTAAAGGTTTACGCCAAACTTGCAACAATGCATAAGCGGTTGCATTCACGCGGACATCGTTGTATTTATAAACCGTTCCGGGTTCGTTTAATTTTCTGTATCTCCAATCATCAATTCCTCCTTCACGTGGTGGGCGATCGGCCCAATCATGCTGGCCAAACAAAGTACCCGACCAATCGGAAGACTGTGTCAACAAATAATCCCAGGTGATCTTCGAGTTATGTTCACCCTGAAAAGTTTCATCCCATACATAATCAATCACTTTATCGTTTACATTTTGGATTAAACCATCGCCGATAGCCAAACCTGCAACGGTTGAAAGGTAGCTTTTGGTTACACTAAAAGTCATGTCAACCCTATCCACATCGCCCCATTGAGCAATGATGTAGCCATTTTTTATGATAATTCCGGCAGGACCTCCTCGGTGTTTAGTTGGGCCAACGATGTTGATAAAAGGCTCGTTTTTAAATGATTCGTAAATGGCAATTCGCAAATCCACATTTCCGGAATATTCGTTGGCCTTAGCGAATGAAACTGCCTCATCAAGTTTTGCAGGGTTGATTCCAACTTCCTTTGGGCTCTTGGTTTCCCAGGTTTTGTTCTTTTCAGGATAATAAAGTTTTTGTGCGTTGAGAGTTGAAAAGATGAATAAGAATACTCCTGTCAGGATGAAGGACTGGAACCTTAGTTTTTTGATTAACATTTGCATGATGAAGTTGAATTTGAGGTTTATGAATAAGTAAGTAAATATAAATTGAATTCAACTAATAAAAAAGCAGATTGACGGGTTATCGACAAGGATCAAAATTAATCCCACCAATAATTTAACTTCCCGATAAAGAGAAAAAATAATTGTTTTATTATTTATTAAATAATTGAAAAAAATATAATTTCGTAAAAAAAATACAATATGCCATTTATCAATTTCAACAATATAAAAAGAGTTAAGGTATGGGACGGTATCACAGGAACTGTAGCTCATTCGGACTCAATGACCTTTGCCCGCTTAAGAATTAAAAAAGGGACCGTTTTGCAACCCCATTCGCATCCGCATGAGCAATGGACCCATTTATTGGAAGGCAGATTGTCGTTCACAATTGGTGATGAAACTCAGATTTTGGAACATGGAATGGCTGCTCATATTCCTTCAAATGTTCCTCATAAAATTGAGGCACTGACCGAGTGTTTTGTCATTGATTGTTTTACACCGGTTCGGGAAGAGTTTAAAAAGTTGGAGGTGATAGGTTAAAATGATTTGAGGTGTAGAACGTCATTCATTTCAAAAAAACCTTTTTTGTTTTGCATAAATTCGGCTGCTAAAACGGCACCCAATACAAATCCTTCCCTGCTTTTCGCCGAATGTGATAACTCTAGCGTGTCAAATGAAGATTCATATTTTATTTCATGAATTCCGGGGACTTCTCCCCTTCTGATTGCATTAATTCCAAGAATATCATTTGTAGAATGATCGGCGAGATTCCAACTATTCAAGCGATCGATATTATTGATAATGCCTTGTGCGAGCGTAATGGCTGTCCCACTGGGGCTGTCCAGTTTTTTGGTATGATGGATCTCCTCAATAGCAACACTGTAAGCCGGAAAAGTGTTCATGATTTTTGCCAACATTTTATTCAAAGCAAATAATACATTTACACCCACACTAAAATTAGATGCATACAAAAATCCCTTATTCTCACTGATACTGATTTGTTTCAGTTTAGCCAATTTATCGGTCCAGCCGGTTGTTCCGCTTATTACAGGAATATTTGCATTAAAACAATGCAGAATATTTGCGTATGCAGAAGTCGGATTCGTGAATTCAATGGCAACATCAACCTGCTCAGTATTCAGGTCGTGAATTTCTTCAAAATTATCCTGATCGATGATAAATTTAATTTGATGCCCACGATCCACTAAAACCCGCTCAATTTCGTGACCCATGCGGCCATATCCAATAATTGCAATATTCATTTCAAGTTTTTATGGGTGCATATTAATTTCCATGGGAACGTCTTCCAGGTGTGTACTGCAGTAGTCTGCAATTCCTTGTTCCGTGAGATCGGAAGAATAATAGGATTTTACCTTGTTTCGTAAATTATAGTATGACGTCATCACCTCACCATAAGCACCTGCCGATCTCAAAACGATTAAATCGCCCCTTTTAGTTTCAGGCAAATCGATTCCGCTTCCAAAGCTATCTGTCGATTCGCAAAGCGGACCTACTATATCGTAGGTTGCAGGTTCCGAATTTGAAGAAATGTTTTGGATTTTGTGATAAGCCTGATACAATGCAGGACGAATAAGTTCAGTAAATCCGGCATCTACAACCGCAAACTTTTTAGTGCCGCCATTTTTAACATACAATACTTTCGTAATTAAATTACCACATTGGCCAACGATTGATCTGCCCGGCTCCAAATGAACTTCCTGACCTGAACGCACTATCAAATTTTGTTCAATGGTTTGGATGAGTTTTTCAAAATCTGGGATGGGATTTTTATCAGGATTTTGATAATCAATACCTAAACCGCCCCCTAAATTGATGTGGTCAAAAATAAATCCTTTTGAATTAAACCAGTCCTGAATTTCATTTACCCTCAAACATAATTTTTTGAAAACATTTATATCCGTAATTTGAGAACCAATATGAAAGTGTAATCCGGTTATTTCAATTGCTTTAAAATCAAAAATAGAAGCTATTAATTCATCAAGCTCTTCCTGACTGAATCCAAATTTATTGGTTTGCATTCCGGTAGTGATGTAATGATGTGTTTTCGCTTCAACATTAGGATTGATGCGAATTGCAATATTAGCCACCTTATCCCGCTCTAGTGCAATTTCGTTGATTATTCTGACTTCCTGTAAGGATTCACAATTAAAAACTCCGATATTGTGATCCAGTGCCAAACAAATTTCCTCATCTGATTTTCCAACTCCTGCAAATACAATTTTTTGAGGATCAAAACCCAAGCGGATTGCTTGCAGTATCTCATTTCCGCTTACACAGTCGGCTCCAAAACCATGTTTCCTAATCATTTGTAATATAGGCTCGTTTACATTTGCTTTTAAGGCGTAGTGTATTTGATAGTTATTATGAAAAACAAGGCTTTTTAAGCGTAAGATCGTTTGTTCCAACTGATCTAAATCGTAAAAATAAAACGGTGTGGGTGTATCCTGAAATTTTTTGATTAATTCGTTGTTAAACATAAACGGCTGTTTTAAAAAGTGATTCACTTAAATAATTTAAAGCTTCTGATTTGTTATTGGTATCTATTAATAAGGTGATATTACTGTTGCTTGCGCCAAATGAAATCATTCGAATGGGGATATTTTTCAGTCCGGTTCCAACCAAACCAATCATTCCCTTTGTGTCCGCATGAAAGTTCCCGACAACACAAATGATGCTCTGATTCATTGTTACGGTCACTTCTCCCAATTTTTTTAATTTACTAACTATCTCATTTAAATACTGATCGTTATCAATGGTCATCGAAACGGCTACTTCAGAAGTGGTGACCATATCGATGGGTGTTTTGTAATCTTCAAATATCTCAAAAACCCGTCGTAAAAAACCATAAGCCATCAACATGCGAGCTGATTTTATTTTTATGGCAATAATTCCATCTTTTGCAGCTACTGCCTTTGCACCCCCTTCAATTTGATCATTTCCTATTCTTGTTCCAATGGCATCAGGAGCCATCGTATTTTTTATGAAGATGGGAATTTGATGCTGACGAACAGGCAAAATACAAGTTGGATGAAGAATCTTAGCGCCAAAATAGGCCAATTCTTCTGCTTCGCTGTATGAAAGTTGTTCGATAGATTGCGTTGATTCAACATACCTTGGATCATTATTATGCATACCATCAATGTCGGTCCAGATTTGAACATCTTCTGCATCAATGGCTGCACCAATAATTGTTGCAGAATAATCGCTGCCTCCCCTGCCCAGGTTGTCAATTTTGCCCTGAACATTTTTACACACATAGCCCTGGGTTATAAAAAATCGGGTATCCGGATATTGATCCAGTATTTCGATCAAATTTTCAGCAATATAATATTGATCAGGCTCGGCATTTCTGTCGGTTCTCATAAATTGTAAGGCTGAAATATTTTCAACCTTCAAACCCATCATATCTAAATAGGTAGTAAAAATGTGAGTGGTAACAAACTCACCCTGAACCAATAATTCCTTTTCGATTTCTAAAGAATAGTCTTGTTTTGCCAATTGAATGATATGATTAAAAAAATCTTCGATCCATTCATCCAAAAAATTAGCACAATTAAAATCAGCAAGCAGTTCATTTGACTCAAAAAGATATTTTGATTTCAACACCTGAATTAATCCCGTTGCAATGTAAGTTTCTTCTCTTTTCATAAATTCAGCCACCTTAACAAGTGCATTGGTTGTTCCCGACATGGCTGATAAAACAATGATGGCTTTTTGGTTTTTCTGAATAATATCTGCAACTTCCCGCAAACGCTGTGCTGATCCAACCGAGGTGCCTCCAAATTTACATACTCTCATCTCAATACTTTTGCTAATTAGTTTGTGGAGTTAATACTTCAGCATTTATCAATGCAAGTCGTTGTAGTTCTGCAGTATATATTCTTAAGCTTTCTTCTGAAGATAAAGGAGCCAAAGGCAACCTAAACCTGTTTTGGATCATTCCCATCAAATACAGCGCAGTTTTGGCTGGTATTGGATTCGATTCAATAAAGTTCAGGTTCATTAAATTTAAATATCGGTATTGGAGTTCCCTTGCCCGTTCAATATCGTTATTTAAGCAAGCATGCATTAATTCGCTGAATTTTCTTGGAAATACATTTGCAGCAACCGAAATACATCCTTCTGCTCCTAATGCGATCATTGGCATGGCAAGGGCATCATCTCCTGAATAAGCCATAAAGCCCTTGGGTCGTTGATTGATAATATCCATAACCTGTCCGATATTTCCCGATGCTTCCTTAATTGCCACAATATTTGGAAAATCATTCGCCAACCTCAGTACCAAATTTGGTGAAAGATTACTTCCGGTTCTGCCCGGAACATTGTAAAGAATGATTGGGAGATCAACATTTTCAGCAATATACTTGTAATGTTCATACATCCCCCGTTGATTTGGCTTGTTGTAATAGGGTGTAACGATCAATAAAGCATCCACCCCTTTTAGGGTTGCGACTTTTGAATTATGCAAGGTATGAGCTGTTGAGTTAGAACCGGTTCCGGCAATTACGGGAATTTGATGATTAACCCTTCTGACCACGAAGTCAATAATTTCAGCATATTCAAGCTCACTCATTGTACTGGCTTCGCCTGTTGTGCCGCAAACAACTATGCCATCTGTATTATTTTCCAGATGAAAGGTAATTAAGGTGTCTAGTGCTAAATAATCAATATCATCTGTTTCTGTGAAAGGAGTTACTAATGCAACTATTGAGCCTCTAAGATTTGAAATTCTGTTCATTTTATTTGTTTTTAATGAAACGGCAAAAATACCGGATGACGCTTTCCTAAATAAATATTTAATAAATATGTTCAAATATTTTTATATTTGTTTAATATTTAACAATATGTTATAAATAAGTATTATGTTAACAATATCTCAATTGGTTGATCGGATACTGGCCCAAAGACCTTTTTTAGAAGAAGTTATGTCAGAAGGTTTGGTAAACTTATCAGCAATGGCACGACAAATACAACCAGAAATTGAAACCGCACTTGGACGAAAAGTAAAAGAAGGTGCCATTCTGATGGCTTTAAAAAGATATTCCTCTCATTTGGATATTTCCCTAAATGTGAAACTTAAGAACTCTTTACAGCAAATGGGTGAAATTACAGTCCGTTCCAAGCTTTCCGATTATACCTATAAAAACTCCGATCGAATTGTTGAAAAACAAAAATCCTTATTGCTGATCATCGAGGATAAACGCGAATGCTTTTATACCTTTTCGCAAGGAATTTATGAAACAACCATGGTTATCAGCAGTTCGATGAGCAGTGAACTTGAAAATCTTTTCAAAACAGAACGTCTGGTTTCAAAAATAACTGACTTGTCGTCAGTTACTTTACGACTTCCTGAAAACAACACCAAAATGACCGGCCTGTATTATTTCATCCTTAAGAGAATAGCCTGGGAAAAAATAAATATCATTGAGTTAATATCAACCACCAACGAATTTACCATTGTAGTTGACGAACATGATGCTGCTTTAACTTTCAATGTATTAAAACAACTTAGCCAATAAATTTCTTCTTCAAAAGATACTCCATGATTTGAACTGCGTTGGTGGCTGCTCCTTTTCTGAGATTATCAGAAACGATCCATAGATTCAAAGATTTTGGCTGCGAAAAATCCCTTCGAATTCGTCCCACAAAAACTTCATCCTTTTCATGCGCGTTTATTGGCATTGGATAAACACTGCTTTTAGTATCATCCAAAACAATGATTCCCTCCTCTTTTTCAAGTAATGGCCTGATGTCGGCTAATTCATATTCATGTTCAAACTCGACATTGACTGATTCGGAATGACCGCCAACTAATGGAACCCGAACGGCTGTTGCTGTAACCTGAATACTATTATCACCTAAAATTTTCTTAGTTTCATTTACCAGTTTAAGTTCTTCCTTGGTATAATCCCCTTCACTAAAATCATCGCATTGCGGGATGCAGTTTTTATCGATTATGTGAGGATATTTTTTCGGTCCGTCAATTCCATTACGTTCATTTTCGAGCTGGTTTACAGCCAAAATGCCCGACCCTGTGATGCTTTGATAGGTGGAAACAACAACTCTTTTGATTTTGTATTTTTTATGTAAAGGTGCTAAAGCCAAAACCATCTGTATGGTTGAGCAATTTGGATTTGCAATTATTTTATCATTGATGGTTAATTCAGCGGCATTAATCTCAGGAACCACCAGTTTTTTATCCGGATGCATTCTCCATGCAGAAGAATTATCAATTACAAAAGTTCCATTGGCTGCGAAAGCCTCTGCCCACTTAAGGGAAGTTTCACCACCGGCAGAAAACAAGGCAACATCCGGTTTCTGATCAACAGCGTTCTGCATGGAAACTATGGTCCAGTCTTTTCCTTTGAAATTTATTTTTTTACCAACTGATTTTTCTGAAGCAACCGGAATTAACTCGGTAAATTGAATATTACGTTCATTGATTACTTCCAAAATTTTTCTACCGACGAGCCCAGTGGCTCCAACTACAGCTATTTTCATTTATTTCTTATTTTTTTGATTTGCAAAACTAAATTATTTTGAAATTAATTTTTATGTTCATTGTTTAAATTTATTTCCTCTTATTTGATGCACATCATAAGGTGTTTCCTGATAAAGGTAATAGTTGAGCCAATTTGAGAATAAAAGGCTCCCATGGCTTCTCCAATTTACAATGGGCTTTTTTGTCGGGTCATCATCCGGAAAATAGTTTTCAGGGACAGTTATATTCATTCCTTTTTTGAGATCCCTCTCGTATTCTGTTTGCAATGTCAAAAGATCGTACTCAGAATGACCTGTAACAAAAATTCTGCTTTTATTTTTAGCAGCTACGATATAAATTCCAGCTTTTTCGGAATCTGAAACTATTTCCAACTCATTCACCTTATCAATATCGGCTCTTTTAATCTCTGTATTACGCGAATGAGGTACCGAAAAAACATCGTCAAATCCTCTGATGATGGGATATTCACGATTACAAACCTGATGCTTATAAACCCCAAATAATTTTTCATCGAGTCGGTGTTTCGGAATTCCATAATGATGATACAGGCCGGCTTGAGCGGCCCAGCAAATATAAAGTACAGAAGTCACATTTTCAGATGCCCAATCCATAATCCCCTTCATTTCGTCCCAATACAACACCTCTTTAAAATCCATTTGTTCAACAGGTGCTCCGCTCATGATCATGCCGTCGTATTTATCATTTTTGATCTCATCAAAAGTTTTATAAAACTGATTAAGATGATCGGCTGAAGTATTTTTCGAATTATAAGTACTGGTTTTGATCAAATCTATTTCTACTTGAAGAGGTGTATTTGAGAGCAAGCGAAGAATATGTAGTTCTGTCTCAATTTTGAGTGGCATCAAATTTAAAACTGCCACTCTCAGCGGTCGAATATCCTGCGCCAGTGCTCTTTCTTCCGGCATTACAAAGATATTTTCGCTGATCAAAATATCTTTAGCCGGTAATAAATCAGGAATTTTTATAGGCATGGCTTATTCTCTTTTCGAGGTTTTGAAAAAGGCTTGCTCAAAATCACGAATAATATCATCGATATGCTCGATGCCAACACTGACCCGTAAAAGGGTTGGCAAAACTCCAGCAGCCAATTGTTCCTTCCCGCTCAACTGTTGATGGGTAGTAGCAGCCGGTTGAATAATAAGTGTTTTGGCATCACCAACATTTGCCAGGTGGCTTACCAATTCTAATTTCTCAACAAATTTGCTCGCCTTTTCTTTGCTCCCTTTAATTGTAAAGGAGAGTACTCCTCCAAATCCATTCTTAAGATATTTTTTAGCCAAAGTATGTCCCGGGCTTTTTTCCAATCCCGGATATAAAACAGTATCGACCCAATCCTGATTATCCAGCCACTGTGCAAGTTTTAAGGTATTGCTGCAATGACGTTCCATTCTTAATGAAAGCGTTTCCAATCCTTGCAAGAGTAAAAATGAATTAAACGGGCTGATTGAACTACCCAAGTCCCTCAGACCTTCAATTCTGGCTCGAACAATAAAAGACAGTTCCTTTAATGCTTCCCAATAAACCAGGCCATGGTATCCTTCTGATGGTTCTGTAAATTGAGGAAATTTACCATTGCCCCAATCAAAATTTCCACCGTCAACAATTACACCTGCAATGCTGGTACCATGTCCTCCAATCCATTTTGTGGCTGATTCGACAACGATATTTGCTCCATATTTTATTGGACTGCAAATATATCCACCCGCTCCGAATGTATTATCAACTATTAAAGGAATGCCATGTTTTTTACCCAATGCTGCCAATTTTTCAAAATCGGGAATGGTAAAGCCCGGATTGCTGATGGTCTCAAAATAAAGGGCTTTAGTATTTTTATCTATTAGTTTTTCAAAATCTTCCGCATTTTCGGAAGCCGCAAAACGGCTTTCAATTCCATACTGCTTGAAAGTAACTTTAAACTGATTGAAGGACCCTCCATACAAATATGGTGAAGTCACAAAATTATCTCCAACTCTCAAGATATTTGAAAGCGCAATAAACTGAGCAGCATGACCTGAGCTAACTGCCAAAGCTCCAACCCCACCCTCAAGAGCTGCAATTCTTTTTTCAAAAACGTCAGTGGTTGGGTTCATAATCCGGGTATAAATATTTCCTTCTTCTTTTAACTCAAAAAGATTAGCAGCATGTTCCGAATCTTTAAATAGATATGAAGTTGTTTGGTACAAAGGTACCGCACGACTTAGTGTTGTAGCATCAACTACCTGCCCGGCGTGTACTTGTAATGTATCAAAATGTAGATTTATAGTTTTCATTCTTAATTTGTTTTAGTGAAAAATGTGTCATGAATTTTTGTGATGGCGGTTTTTTCGTGGTTTTTATCTATTACCAGATAGCAAACAACGTCTGACCCGCCCAACGTACTCATTAAAACGTTGATGTTTTCGTCAGCCAGCGATTTAAAAATTTTATAACCAATTCCAGGATGCTCCAAAATACCCTGACCAACAACTGCAACAACGGCAATGTCTTTGACCGGGATAACTTCATTTACTTCATCCAGGGCCAATGCATTAATTATTTTATCTGATTTTTTTAAGTCTTTAGCAGATAATAAAAAGTTGATGGCAATTTGGGATGTGATTACTGATTTAATATTAATATCGGCATCATTTAAGCTTGTTGTGATTGTTGCCAGAATACCAGGTTTATAGCCAAGTCCCGGGCCTTTCAGTTTAAGCACGGAAAATTCCCTGCTTGAAGTAATACTCTTTACAATTCCGCTTACTTCTGAATCAGAAGCATTTATATGAGTCAAGGGTTCCAGGCTTCCGTTTAGTGCACCAATATCGAACAAGCGAATTGGAATATTGGTATTTATGAGAGGTTCGATCGTTCTGGGATGCAATATATTAGCCCCAAAATAAGCCAATTCAGCCGCTTCCGAATAAGACAAATGACCAATGCGTACCGGATTATTTACCACCTTTGGATCTGCCGACATGAACCCATTCACATCTTTCCAAACGTCTAAAGATTTGGCATGAACCAATCGTGCAATTGAAGCTGCTGAATAGTCAGTTCCGCCGCGTCCCAATAAATTTACTTTTCCTTGCGATGAGATTCCATAAAACCCGGGCACTACATAAACTTGATCCTGACTAAAAACCTGCTCCAGATCAGTTGTACAATTTGCAAAATCGATGCTGGCATCTCCATATCTGTCATTCGTTCTTAATCCTATTTGTGCAGGAAGAACCTCATTACTGACAATTCCGTTATTATTGAAAATCGCATTGATTATTGATGAACTAAGGCGCTCGCCATAGCTTAAAATCTTGTCGGATAAAAAATCGGGAGTTTCACCAATATAAGCTACCCCGTAAAGATATTTTTCCAGTTCATCAATCAAGGTTTCGATTTCTGTTTTAGCTTCCTTTAACGAATTTTTATCAGAGATATAATGCTCCAGTATTTGAAATTTATAAGCCCTTATTTTAGCTATTTGCGATTTTACATTCTCTTGCTTGTTCAGAACATCTTCCAATATCCCGATAAGCGAATCAGTAATTCCAAAAAATGCCGAAACAACAATAATTACAGGCTTTTCGTATTGATCAATAATTTTGATGATCTTTGATAAACTGTTAATATCCGTCAAGTTTGATCCGCCAATTTTTATAACAATTTTTTGCGTCATTAAGATAAATTTTAAATATTTTTATATGGATTGTTGGGCACTTGCTGAGCAGGGCATGATGAAGATAATCTCAAATCTGGTACTAAACAGACTTGATCCGGGCCATGCACATAGACATTTCGGACCTGGTAAAATGATTACCTAAAAATGTTGAATGTAAAAGATTAAATGTTGTCATTACTTTCGTGTTTGTTTATCATTTCCCACAACTTTGCGGGTTAGGTTTTAGCACCTTTTCCAATACTTAGAAGGTTGCTAGAGGTTCGTTGAGCCTAATCTCTCCCCTCTTCTCTATAACTAAACACCTATTTTTTCGGACAGGAGTTTTAAATAGTGATTGCAAAATTATAATTAAAATTTAAAAAACAAATAAAAAAAATAAAAAAATTGAAATCAGATTTCGGAAAATTATCTTCCTAATCCCAAATACCTGTAATGCCAAGGCTCAGAGATGTATCCTGACTTTTCAGTGTTATTTTCAGTATAAGATTGATAAAACCCAAACTTTTTTGCATTTTCTATCATCCATTTACCTTCTTTAGTGGAAGCAAATCCCTCCTCTGAATTTAACTCGGGTACAAATGAACCAACATCAATGGTCGTCCCCAATTGATGTTCACTATGTCCGGGCTTAGCAACGATATTTTGATTTATGCCATTCTTTGCTATAGCATTTAGGTACATTAATCTTTGCTTATCAAACGATCGGTAAGCGTATAAAATCTTGAGGGAGTAACCGGCTTTTCGGGCTTCAGCAAACATTTTATCGACAGCCTTTGCCGCATCCTTTCTTAAATAATTTGGACGGTCGCCTGAATGATAGTTCCAGTTTTGGTTAATTTTTATCAAATCATCAGGCTTATAATCTTTTGATAATGGAGTATCAATATCTACGTTTTCATTTCCAATTGTGAGATTCTTTTTTTTAGATCCATTTTTTACTTTTTTGAGAAGAAGTTGAACAGGAAGATAATATTCAGTATTATCAATCTTGAATTTAATTACTTCACCTTGAGTAGTCTCAATTAGCTTACCGTCAATCTCCTTTGGGTAAACCAGCTTAACTGACATATCTTTTTTTATCAACTCATTGGTAAAATAAGGACTAATATTATCCGGCAAAATAATCCAAGTATTTTTAAACAGATTTTGGGGAAGTATGAAATTTATTACCAAAAGAATCAGAATAAATATTACTATCTCTAAAAATCTTAGTTTCTTCTTATTCTTTGATTTCACAAATTTTATAATTTGAATTCGCGAAAATAGATAAAATAAGTCTCCAACCCATATTTTGACAATATTAATCAAACAATTCCTCGTGGCTTGCCGCGAGGTTTTCTAATACTCTCCCCTGAATATCAGGGGACCTGCATCGCCGTCAGGCAGGGATGTCAGTCAAAAGACTGACAGAGGGGTGAACTAGTGAATTAAAACAAATCATGGAAAATGCTTCAGCCATATCACAATTTGTATTAAAAAATTTTCATCCGATATTCATCACAAATATTTAATATTAAAAAAGAATAATTTGTATTTGTTTTTTTAAAATCTTGTTTTATTTTGCAGCATGATTATTTTAAAATAAATTATGACATTCCGCAAAAAAATTGCAAACATAGAAAACCTTCCGGACAACGTACTGGAAGCACTTCAGGAGAAATACCCTGAGGGATGGGAGGGCCAGACAACAAAAATAACCAATGCAAAAGGTGAGTATTTTCGTGCAATTACGCTAGATTTTGAAGATATTTCTTATTTAATTAAGGTGCCTATTGAAATTGATTCGGTTAATTACTGGGAAAAAGACGACGATTTAGATGAAATTGTTGAAAAAATAGCTGACAAAAGCATTGAAAAGGAATTGGAGGAAGAGGTATCTGATGAAGACGAAGATGTGGATGAAAAAAAAGATGATGACGATGACGACGATGTGGACGATGATGATGAGGACGAGGACGGAGAAGACGAAAATTAATCTATAATATAATCAAGCAACCCGAACATTTCCAGGTAGATAAGGGTTAAAATCATTTATTAAGCATTAAGCTAAAGCTTTTTATTAGCACATCAATGAAGACATAAGCTAATTTACGTGGCTTTGTTTCTGTGGTAGCTTTTTCACTGACGATATTCTTATCTTTTGCCATTTCTGTTAATAATAATGATTCATTCCCAATGCTGGAGGAAGATGATTTTATTAAAACATTTATCGTATCCGAAAGGTTATCGTACCATTTCATTAAGCAACTGGTATCTTTTGCGATACGCTGAGAATCCTTAACCCTTTTCACAAATTGACTCTTGTGCTCAATTTCACTGATGCTTTCACCGGCTTGATTATTTATAGGATAAAATGAGGCGCAAATAAAAATGAGCGTAATTTTTAAAATGGTCCTAATATTAATCGTTTTCATGTCTTGCAGTTTTTGATTCAAAGATAGTTCAATCAATACTGAGCCACGGTTAACATTAAGTTAATAAATGTTATTAAGTGTTAATTGTTGGGATGGAATTTTATGGTAATGTTAAAGTACTTAGCTAAGATGATCAGTTATTAGCTTTCAGCCTATTTAACCTTATGATTTCAAAAACATTTTTTAAAAGTATTACAATAACGATAAGATTTATCAGAATTAAAGTGGCATTTAAAATATCAGCAATACTCCAGATGGTTTCTACTTGCATAAAACCCAATAGTATAACCAAGCTAAACATCCATCTAAATATTTTTTTAAAATTACTACCCCAAATAAATGCGAAACACTGTTCTCCGTAAAAACACCAGGCAATTAATGTTGAATATCCAAATAAGAATGACGAAAGGAGAATTAGCAATCCTCCATATTCTCCGAATTGGGTATTGAATGCCAAAGTAGTTAATGCAGTTGAAGTAAGTCCGCTCGTCCATACACCAGTAACTAATATGGCCATTATTGTTGCAGATGAAATGATGGTATCAATAAAAACGCCAAACATACTCACCAGGCTCTGATGATAAATATTATCGACCCTCGCTGCACTGTGCATCATGGGTGAACTCCCGGTTCCGGCTTCATTTGAATAAAATCCTCTAGCAATTCCATAGCGAATCACCATCATCACTGTAGCACCGGCAAATCCACCGCTTGCACTACTGGCTGTGAATGCATTATTAAGCATAAGGGTAAGTACTTCCTTTATAAGACCAATCCTAGCGAATATAATAATTAAGATTAAACTGATATAAATAAGAATCATTAGTGGGGTTATTTTTTCAAGTACACGTGCAATTGTTTTTAATCCACCAATTACAACCATCCAAGTGAGAAATGCCAATATCATACAAAAAGGAAATTGTACCGGTATCCAGCTGGGAATCCAGGAAACATCTACAATTGAAACCGCCGCCAGAGAGATAGAGTTTGATTGCACCAGAGAGGTTCCAAATAGGGTTTTAAGGCCCATAGCTAAGGAAAAAGCAACTGCCAACCACTTTATTTTTAACACTTTTTGAATATAGTACATCGGACCTCCGCTATAGGTCCCATCTTTATCCTTTATTCTGTATTTCAGTGCTAGCAATGTTTCAATAAAAACGATGATCATTCCAATAAAGGCACCTACCCACATCCACAATAAAGCTCCCGGTCCACCCATAAATACAGCCGTTGCAGCACCAGCTATATTTCCGTTTCCAACCATTCCCCCAAGTGCACCAAACAAAGATTGAAGGGGTGAAATATTTCCTTTTCCTACACCAGTTCTGGTTTTGTAGGTAAGTTTGGCTGCTTTAAAAAAAGTCCTAAATTGAAGTCCTTTGAGACGTATCGTAAAATAAATTCCAACCGAAAATAAAACGATAATCATGGGATATGACCACAGCCAACTCGCAGCCTGCTGTATTAATTCAGCTCCTTTATCAAACATCATAAAATAATGTTAAGTATATACCATTATGGAAGCTATCGTTGTAGAGAAACCTAAAATCCGTGGATAAAAAATAGAGATTGGCATTTCTATAAAATATTTTACCCACCAAATGTAAAAAATCCTGTGAATCAATCACAGGATTTTAGTATAATAAGAAAAAATCAACTATTAATTTAAGATGAGTGGCTCATCAACCTTTTCTTTAAGGAGCGCCAAATCGATGAGTTCAATCATTTCATTAACATAATGAAAATTAAGTCCTTTGATATATTTCTCATTTATCTCCAATATATCTTTTTTATTATCTGCTGATAGAATGATGTCTTTAATTTTAGCACGCTTTGCAGCTAATATTTTTTCTTTTATTCCACCAACGGGAAGGACCTTGCCACGTAAGGTAATTTCACCGGTCATCGCGATATTATACCGCACTTTACGTTGAGTAAACGCAGAAGCTATCGCAGTAAACATTGTTACACCTGCTGAAGGGCCATCTTTTGGAGTTGCACCCTCAGGAACATGAATATGCAAATTCCATTTACTAAAAAGTTCCGGATCAATTCCAATTATACTCGAATGCGCTTTTAAATATTCATATGCCAGGGTTGCTGATTCTTTCATAACATCCCCGAGATTCCCTGTCATTGTGAGCAATCCTTTTCCTTTGCTCAAACTTGCTTCGATAAAAAGGATTTCACCTCCTACGCTTGTCCAGGCCAAACCCGTAACTACACCGGCAACATTATTTTTAATATGTTTATCTCTTTGAAATATCGGTCGGCCCAATACTGTAGCTAAATCGGATTCGCTTAATTTTCTGTCAAATTCCTTATTCATCACAATAAATTTGGCCTTGTTACGAATAATTTTTGCAATATTCTTTTCTAGTGAGCGTACCCCTGATTCACGGGTATAATCATCAATAATTTTTTCAACCACATTTTTGCCGAAAGAAAGCTGGCTTTTTTTCAACCCATGTTCAGCAAGCTGTTTTGGGATAAGGTGACGCCTTGCAATTTCTATTTTCTCTTCGATCAAATAACCACTTAAATCAATAATTTCCATACGATCCCTTAATGCAGAATGTATCGTCGATAAGGTGTTAGCTGTAGCGATAAACATGATTCTTGAAAGATCAAAATCAAGTTCTAAGTAATTATCGTAAAAGGAATTGTTTTGTTCAGGGTCAAGTATTTCAAGCAATGCAGATTGTGGATCACCTTGATTGGAATTCCCGCCAACTTTATCAATCTCATCCAATACAAAAACGGGATTCGACGACTTTGCTTTTTTTAAGTTTTGGATTATACGACCAGGCATAGCACCAATGTAAGTTTTTCGGTGACCACGCAATTCGGCTTCATCCCTAAGCCCACCAAGCGACATGCGGATGTATTTTCGATCAAGCGCACGTGCTACTGATTTACCCAATGAGGTCTTTCCAACACCTGGAGGGCCAACTAAGCAAAGAATGGGTGATTTCATATCATTCCTTAATTTGATCACTGCAAGGTGCTCAATAATGCGTTCCTTTATTTTTTCCAATCCGAAGTGATCTTCATCAAGGATTTTTTGTGCGCGATCCAAATCAAAATTATCCTGGGTATATTCATTCCATGGCAACTCCACTAAAACTTCAAGATAATTAAGTTGAATCGAATATTCAGCAGCTTGAGGGTTCATTCGCTGCAGCTTATTTAATTCTTTGTCAAATGCTTCCGAAGTTTCTTTCGACCACAATTTGCCTTTTGATTTATCTCTAAGTTCTTTTATTTCCTGCTCATTCGGATTCCCTCCCAGCTCATCCTGAATAGTCTTCAACTGCTGATTTAGCAAATAATCACGCTGTTGTTTATCTAAATCTATTTTTACCTTTTTCTGAATCTGATTTTTAAGTTCCAACACCTGTAATTCATCGGTTAAGGCTTTTAAAACTTTATTTGCCCGATCGTACAAATCGCTTACTTCAAGCAAAGTTTGCTTTTCTACTACATCAATATTCAAATTTGACGACACAAAATTTACCAGAAATACCGGGCTTTCAATGTTTTTAATGGCAAAACTTGCTTCAGTCGGAATATTAGGGGATTGCTTAATTATTTGAATTGAAAGATCTTTTAAGGATGATATTAAAGCATTGAAATTATCATCAGATTTAACCAACTCTCCTGAACCAAATTGGGTCACTTTAGCAATAATATAAGGTTCGTTTTGAACGAGAGCCTGAAGCGTAAATCTTTTTTTCCCCTGAATAATGGCAGTTGTACTTCCATCCGGCATTTGAAGAATCTTAATAATCTGGGCAACAGTTCCGATCGCGTTTAAATCTTTGAATTCAGGATCTTCAATATCAACATCTTTCTGGGCAACAACACCGATTATTGCTTTCTTTTTATAAGAATCCTTTATTAATTTGATGGACTTATCCCTTCCAACAGTAATCGGAATTACAACACCGGGAAACAATACGGTATTACGTAAAGGTAAAATAGGAAGCTCCTCAGGCACTTCCTCCGCATTCATCAATTCCTCATCTTCTGAGGATAATAAAGGGATAAATTCAGTGTCTGAATCGATGATATCTGTAAAATTCAATAAATCCATAAAAATAAAAATTTTTAGGCCATTCTGTCAGCATAATTTGTCAGTGCTCTGAAATGACTTAAAAATTACACCATTAATCCAGTATAAAACAGCTACTTAAATATACTAGTCCTCTTTTTATTATAGGTTACCTGTAATGTCAATTAATGTGCCAAACTCCTAGTTAAATCTGATGATCCTTTTGTTTTAGTTCAAATATGTGTGAAAATAAACCACGATCAATTTCGGTAAACGTCATCTCTCTTCTCGAATAAACTTGTTCAGCAGTGAGGATGGCTCTATCTAGTTTGTGATCGATCATTTTAGATGGGCTTCCCCAGGAAAATGAAGCAATAAAATTCCGTTGGTAACCAGATCCAAAAACGTTTGAGGCTATGCCAACAACCGTACCTGTATTAAACATGGTATTTATTCCTGTTTTTGAATGATCGCCCATAATCAGTCCACAAAACTGAAGCTTTGTATCCACAAAAGTACGTTTCCCGTAACTCCATAATCTAACGTCGTCATAAGTATTCTTTAAATTGGAATTATTGGTATCAGCACCAATATTGCACCATTCACCAATTACAGCATTTCCTAAAAAACCTTCATGTCCCTTATTTGAATATGCAAACATTACAACATTATTGAGCTCCCCTCCTACTTTGCAATATGGACCAATGGTGGTGGGACCATAAATCTTCGCTCCCATTTTCACTTGCGAATGTTTCCCCAAATAAAAAGGTCCCCGAATCATCGCACCTTCCATGATTTCAGCACCTTCATCAATGTAAATTGGCCCATTCGTTGCGTTTAAAATCGCATAATTGATAGTTGCGCTTGGATGTATATAAATATTTTCCCCTGATCCAATGTAGGTACAATTCCTGATCTCATTTGTGTGTTTTCCTAATTTTAAAAGATGAAAATCCTGAATTAAGGCTTCCCCGTTTCTTACAAAAATATCCCATGAATTTTCAAGAACAATTAAAGGATCAGTGAAATCAACTCTCTGATAATCATCTAAATCTTTGAATAAAGTATGTTCTTTCACTGTTTCAGACATAAAAGCAATGACCTCCCCATTATAGACAATGGCTTCTTTCAATTTTAGGGTGCTTATTTTTTCAAGCAACTTTTTTGAAGGGCAAACAGATCCATTTATCAAGATATTTTCATGTCCGATAACAAGAGGGAATTTCTTACTGAGATAATCTTCTGTTAAACTTGAAGTTTTTGCATCCAAATACTTCTCCCATTTCTCACGAATAGTGAGTATTCCAATTCTAATATCCGCCGTTGGCCTTAGAAAAGTCAAAGGAAGCAAGTTTATTCTTTTGCTCGTATCATATAAGATATAGTTCATGGCAAGGATAAATGTTTAAACAAAACTAACAATTTATTTTAATCTCAGATGAACAAAAAAAAAGCCCTTAAAAGATTAAGGGCCTTTTCGAAAAACGGTACAGTATTATTTACTCTTTTCGTAATGTGATTTGTATTTGGTTTTGAACTTATCAACCCTACCAGCCGTATCTATAAGCTGCATTTTACCAGTATAGAAAGGATGTGAAGTGTTTGAAATTTCTAATTTTACCAATGGATATTCTTTACCATCTTCCCATGCAATGGTATCTTTTGTATTAACTGTTGATTTTGTCAAGAATGCGTACTCATTGGACATATCTTTAAATACAACAAATCTATAATCTTTTGGGTGAATGTCTTTTTTCATCTTTAAATTCTTTGATTTTTCGGTCGGCAAAACTACATCTTATTCTTTAAAAAACAAAGCTAAAGCAAGTTTTTTTTATTCGTGAAACTCAGATTTCAAAAACGAAGTGCATTGAAATCTGTAAGATGAACGCTTGCCTGCCGAAATGCAGTACAGGCAGGAATCCCGATAGCGCAGCGTATCGGGATAAATGATTTTAATTCTCCGATGCTTGCATCGTCAATAAAAAGAATTTCCAAATAGATACCTTATCAGCTTGCTGCGAGGTAGTTCATTTTATTAATGGTAAAGTCAATAAGAATTCCATTGTATCAATTCCATCCGCATAATCCCATAAATTTGGCTGCTGACTTTGACCCGGTAATAAACTTTTTTTCACGCTAGTGTCTTCAGATATAATACATTGAATAGATTCACTCTGCAAATCCAATGAGTCATTCAATTCTTCAATATCCTTATAATATTCGTAATGTAAAACAGAAATCGGTGATGGAATAGAAGATTCCTCTCGGAGCAACACAAATCCATTATCAAAATGTTTGATGCGATTAACCAGTAAAATAGACTTATTATAATCGTAGTTATTGCGGTATTTATGATGGTTTTTCATCCATTCAAACTGCCCCATCGACCCGAGCAGATGATCAAACTTATATCCTTCGGGTACATATAGTTTCGATACATTTCGGCAACCTAATCCGAAATACCTTAAAATATCCTCTGAAAGTAAATCCAATCTTTTCTCTTCTCCGGTTAATACTGCAACACCATTTCTATTCTTCCGAATGATGTTTGGGTATTTAGCAAAATAATATTCGAAGTAGCGAGCACTGTTGTTACTTCCCGTGGCTATAACTGCCTCAAAATTGGTCAACCTCTCTTCGGTAAATTTGATCCTGTCGATAAACTGAGGTTCTAATAGAATTAATATTTCAGCGATAGCAGGAAGTAAATATTTATCGGAAGACGACAATTTGCCAATAAAGTCATTTCCGGAAGAAAGCACACAAATAAAATCATGAAACCCTACAATTGGTATGTTTCCGGCTAATACCACCCCTATTTTAAATCCATGATCAGAACCAATCCGAGTTTCATACTGATCAAGCCATTTCTTTAAATTTTCTTCTGTCAAAATTTTCGCCCATTGAGCAAGTGCATAGTCAATATTTTCTTCCGTAAACCACGCATTTGATTGAAATGCTTTGGTACACTCTTGTTTGAATTTGATATAATTTGCCAACTTTACTGCATCAATTGATTGATAATCATCATTAAGATAATAATTTAGGAATTGACCAAACTTTGCAAAGGTGGTTTGAGTTTTTGAGAAATCCATTTTTCTTTTAGTTTACAGGAACTTGAGATCAAAATTACAACTAATATTTATATCGATTCTTGACTATTATTAAGTCTAAATATTATATCTTTGTTTACTAATTAGTGTTAATTTAATCACAATATCATAACCATTTTAAAATCAACAGAATGAAAAAACATAACTTTTATGCTGGGCCTTCAATTCTCCCTCAATTTACTATTGAAAATACGATTAAGGCCATTGAAAATTTTTCGGATATGGGATTATCCCTTTTGGAGATCTCACATAGAAGTAAACAATTTATTGCAGTAGTAGATGAAGCAACTGCGCTTTTCAAAGAATTATTAAACATACCTGAAGGTTATTCTGTCATATTCCTTGGTGGTGGTGCCAGCACTCAATTTGCAATGGTCCCATTCAATTTATTGAATAAAAAAGCCGCCTATCTAAATACAGGAGTTTGGGCAAAGAAAGCACTAAAAGAGGCAAAACTCTTTGGCGAAGTTGAAGTTGTGGCTTCATCTGAAGATAAAAATTACTCTTACATCCCAAAAGGATATAAAATTCCTAAAGATGCTGATTACTTTCATATTACGACAAACAACACTATTTACGGAACCGAAATAAAAGAAGATATCTCTTCTGATATTCCATTGATTGCCGACATGTCATCTGACATTTTCAGCCGTCCAATGGATGTTTCAAAATATGCAATGATTTATGGTGGTGCTCAAAAAAATCTTGCGCCTTCCGGAGTTACTTTTGTTATTATTAAAAACGACATTTTAGGAAAAGTTAATCGAATGATTCCAACCATGTTTAAATATGAAACCCATATCGAAAACGAATCAATGTTTAACACTCCTCCGGTTGTGCCTATCTATGCAGCTTTACAAACACTTAAATGGTTAAAGGCTAATGGTGGCTTAACTAAAATGAAAGAGGTTAATGAGAAGAAAGCAGCTGTTTTATATGATGAGATCGACCGTAACCCATTATTCAAAGGTACTGCAAACAAAGAAGACAGATCACTTATGAATATTTGTTTTGTAATGAACGAAGGTTATGAAAAACACGAAGAAGCTTTCTCTACCTATGCAACTGCTCAAGGAATGGTAGGTCTAAAAGGTCATCGTTCAGTAGGTGGTTTCAGAGCTTCAACTTATAATGCACTGCCGATAGAAAGTGTTCAGGCATTGGTTAAAGTAATGCAAGATTTTGAAAAGAGCATCTCTTAAATAAATAATATTAAATAACAATCGATAGTCAGGGTTGTTTATAACGATCCTGACTATTACATATAAATGAAAAAATGAAAAAAGTATTAATAGCTACGGATAAGCCTTTTGCAAAAATCGCTGTAACACAGATAAAAGAAGTTTTTGATCAAGCTAACTACGAAACAATTATGCTTGAAAAGTACACAGATCAATCTGATTTTGTTAATGCAGTTAAAGATATTGATGCAGTCATCATAAGAAGTGATTTGGCAACAAAGGAAGTACTTGATGCAGCAAAAAATTTGAAAGTTATTGTTAGGGCCGGTGCGGGATTCGACAATATAGATTTGAAAGCTGCAACAGCAAATAATATCGTTGCGATGAATACACCCGGTCAGAACTCAAATGCAGTTGCCGAATTAGCAATAGGCATGATGGTTTTTATGGCAAGGGCGAAATTCAACGGTTCTTCCGGTACTGAATTAAAAGAAAAAACACTTGGAATCCATGCTTATGGAAACGTAGGTAAATATGTTGCTGCCATCGCCAAAGGTTTCGGAATGAAAGTTTATGCATTTGATCCTTATGTTGCAAAAGAAGCTATCGAAGCAGACGGTATAAAAGCTATTGCTACTGTTGAAGAATTATATCAAAAATGTCAATACATTTCATTGCACATTCCGGCTAATGAAAAAACCCGTGAAAGCATAAATTTCGAGCTTTTATCAAAAATGCCAAAAGGTGCAACCCTTGTTAATACTGCCCGAAAAGAAGTAATTAATGAAGCTGATCTTAAAAAAATATTTGAACTAAGAGAAGATTTCAAGTACTTATCGGATGTTGCCCCCAATTGTGCGGAAGAGCTTATGGCCTCATTTGAAAGCAGATGTTATTTCACCCCTAAAAAAATGGGAGCTCAAACTTCTGAAGCTAATATCAATGCAGGTATTGCAGCAGCAAAACAAATTGTAAACTTTTTAGAAAAGGGCGACAAAACATTCAAAGTGAATTAGTTCACCCGAAAACACGATCATAATTTTGAATTTATTTGGTCGTTAAAATAAAAATAAAAATTTCTGTAATGGAGAATATTAACGACAAACAATTTACATTTTTCAGGTTCGAAGATTTGCGTGTATACCATAAATCGATGGATTATGCTTTGTGGGTGAAACAAGTAAGCAATTCATTTTCCAATCTAGCAAATATTGACTTAGCCAATAAGTTTAATACCGCGGCATTATCAATTGCAATAAACATAGCCGAAGGATCTGCCAGAAATAAAAGCCAGTTTGTTTATTATTTAAAAATGGCTAAAAGTGTTCTGCGCGAGTGCCTTGTATATGGCTCTCTTGCATGTAGTTTGGAACTTATTACAGAAGAGGAGGAAATGCATTCAAGAAACCAACTCATGGAAATGACCAAAATGATCGGTGCACTCATTTCTTCACTTCAACGAAGTGCAGTAAAGGTTGAAGATGAATCTGAATCGGATTATGATTTTGATGCAAATTCCTATTAACAGTATTATTTCAATTAAAAAATAAAATGGCGATTTTAAAAGCATTTAAAGGAATCAGGCCTGTTGCTGATAAAGCTCAGGCAATTGCTTCTCGTCCCTATGATGTGCTTAACAGGGAAGAAGCCAGAATTGAAGCAGGTAATAATAAATATTCATATTTACATGTGATAAAACCCGAAATTGACCTTCCGGATGATATCGATTTACATAGTGAAGCTGTTTATAATAAAGGAAAAGAGAATTTCTTTAAGCTAATGGAAGAAAAGGTTCTTGTACAGGATGATAAGGAATACCTTTACATCTATGCTCAAACCATGAACGGAAAAACCCAGTACGGATTGGTAGGTGCTGCAGGAGTTGACGACTATATGAATAATGTCATAAAAAAACATGAATTAACACGTCCGGATAAAGAAGAAGACAGAATGAATCATGTTCGCACAAGTGGCATGAACTATGAACCTGTATTTTTTTCTTATCCTGCCGTAAAAGAGATTGATGATATTGTTGCTGAAGTAGTTAAGAATAAAGCCGTATACGATTTTACCAGTGATGACGGATTTGGTCATCATTTTTGGGTCATACGTGATCAAAACCAAATTGATCTGATTCTTAAAGCGTTTACCAAGCTTCCGGCCACTTATGTAGCGGATGGGCATCATAGGACCGCTGCAGCTGCACTTGTTGGCAATGAGCGTAAAAGAAACAATGCTAATCACACCGGCACCGAAGAATATAATTATTTCCTGGCTGTCCACTTCCCTGATAATCAATTGACGATTATTGATTATAACCGTGTTGTGAAAGATTTGAATGGCTTAAGTGCAGATGAGTTTATTGAAAAACTTAAAGGTGCGTTCAAAATTGAAGCGAAAGGAACAGAAATTTATAAACCGAAATCATTGCATAATTTTTCCATGTATTTAAAAGGTCAATGGTATTCGTTAACTGCTAAAGAAGGAACTTATGACGATAATGATCCAATCGGTGTTCTGGACGTTACCATTCTGACCAATCAGGTACTCGCTCCTTATTTAGATATCACAGATTTGCGCAGATCTCAACGTATTGATTTCGTTGGTGGGATCAGAGGACTTAGTGAATTGAAAAGAAGAGTTGATAATGGAGAAATGGAAGTCGCTTTTGCCTTGTATCCGGTTTCAATGCAACAATTGATCAATATTGCTGATTCAGGAAATATCATGCCACCAAAAACAACCTGGTTTGAACCCAAATTAAGAAGCGGTTTAATTATCCATGCACTCGACTAAATAAAAAATTGAGTAACCAAATATTAAAGCAACGTTAGCGTTGCTTTTTTTTGCAAAAATAATGGCTCCAGCTTGGATATGAGCCTGGAGTTTTAACTGGAGCCAAAATGCACGTGTGAACTTTTTGGTAGGATACAGTCTGTCTAACAAAATTTATAATTGAAAGCACTGTTACTAGTAGTTAATTCCGTTTTTCGGAAAAAGTCACCCTAAAAAATCAATTATTTTTAATTTATTTTGAATATTTTTTTTAATGCATTGATACTCTATCAATTAATTTTTTTAAATTTGAATAAAAAAATATGGAAAATACCAGCATAATTTATGAATTTTTAAAAAAAACAAACACTCCACTCAAAGGAGGTGAAATTTCAGAACTAACATCTCTTGATAAAAAAGTAGTTGATCAAGCTTTAAAATCTTTGTTGAAGGAAGGGAAAATTCATTCCCCAAAAAGATGTTATTACAGCGCGAAGTAGAAAAATAAAAGCCAGCATTATTTTTACTTGAAAGAGCTTTTATTATTATTAACATATTGTTTAAATGATGTGTGCAAAATAATATATTATATGGTTGTAGATTTCGATTAAATTATAATTTTGTAGAAAACACCTTCAATGAGTATTAAAAACGAAATTCAAAAATTCAAAAATATACTCCCCAAAAATGTTAATTTAATTGCTGTTTCTAAAACGAAGCCTAATGAAGATATTTTAGAAGCATACGGAGCAGGGCAATTACATTTTGGAGAAAACAAAGCTCAGGAAATGAGCGAAAAATACGCCCCCCTACCTCATGACATAAAATGGCATTTCATTGGTCACCTTCAAACTAATAAAGTTAAGTACATAATCCCTTTTGCTCATCTGATTCATTCGATCGACAGTATAAAACTTTTAGGTGAGGTTAATAAGCACGCATACAAAAATCAGCTAATTGTTGATTGTTTATTGCAATTTCACATTGCCACTGAAGAAACAAAATTCGGTCTTGACCTCAAAGAGGCACAATCCATTTTAGCTTGTGATTATTTTAAAACCCTATTGAATATTAGAATTGTAGGGATTATGGGAATGGCCACTTTAACTGATGACAAAGAAATGATCAGAAAGGAATTCAGGTATCTTAAGAATTGTTTTGATGAATTAAAAGAGGAATTTTATCCAAATACCACTTCGTTCAAAGAAATTTCAATGGGTATGACGGATGACTACCAGATTGCAATCGAAGAAGGAAGCACGATGGTTAGGATTGGAAGTGCAATTTTCGGAGCACGCAATTATTAATCAATTGGTAGCTCCCTTACCCCTTCCGATGGTTTAAATAAATAAAAAAGTGGTGTTCTACCGGTTTTAAATTTATATTCTTTAGTCACTTTTTTGTAAAAATCATCCAGACAATCTTTATCGACCAGACTGATGGTGCATCCTCCAAATCCGGCACCGGTCATTCGACTGCCAATGACACCCTCAACTTCTAAGGAGGCATTAACCAAACTATCCAGTTCCAAACCTGTAACCTCATAATTATCTCGTAAGGAAACATGCGATGCGTTTAACAAATTCCCGAACATGTTAAGATCATTATTTTTTAAAGCCTTTAATGATTCTTCAACCCGATAGTTTTCACTGACGATGTGATAAGCCCTGCGTTTGATCACCGGATTTGAGAAAAGATGCTCAATTTCTCTAAAGTCCTTTAAACTCAACTCGCTCAAATTGTTAATTTCTTTCGATCTCCTAACAATCTGCACGGCCTGATTACATTCGCTCACTCGTTCATTATATTTTGAATCGGCAAGTCCCCGTTCCTTATTTGTATTAGAAACTATCAATTGAAGATTGTTCAATTCTAATGGCGCATAGTTAAATTCTAAGGTGGCACAATCTAAGGCAATAGCATTGTTTTCTTTTCCAAATCCAACAGCAAACATATCCATGATTCCACAATTCACCCCAATAAATTCATTTTCCGATTTTTTGCATAATTTCACTAATTCCATTCGATCATATTCGGCACTAAAAATCTCATTTAGAGCAAAAGCGGTTACCATTTCAATAGATGCCGATGAAGAAAGTCCTGCTGCGGGCGGAATATTACCTGAATATAAAACGTCAAAACCCTTGATCTCAACCCCATTTTTTACAAACTCATTTACAATTCCAAGGGGATAATTAACCCAAACACCATCTTTTATCTTTTTTAGATTGTCAACTTGAACACTTGCATTAAATTCATAATTGGTTGACGCAAAATTGATTTTATCGGATGAGTTTGCACGTATTACCATATAAGTACCGGCATCAATGGCCATTGGAAAAACTTTACCTCCATTATAATCTGTGTGTTCACCGATTAAATTTACCCTGCCGGGAGCAAAAAAAACTTTTGGAAGATATTTATCTTTTTCAAAATAATTATCGAATTGAGTTATTAGCTTTGATGGATCCATCATTCAATTTAATTAAACTCAAAAATATCAAATTATCATCAAAAATGGCCTTAATTAAATACGGATTCAATAAAAGTACATCAACAAAAATGTTCAGTGATTCATCATTGTAAAATTTTTGAAGGACTTGACTTATCAATATGTATCATATAATTATAATAAGACACACTAAATGGCGAAGTATAATAACTTGGAATCCAAGAAGAAGAAAACATGGAACCAATACTCACAAAATTACTTCCCCGGTTAAAATATTTATTCCATTGATCATTTGCGTTGAGCCTATCCATTTCAACAAAAAAAGTTTTGTGTGTCCTGGAAAAAACATCATTCAATGAATTATATGGTGGGGATTTTAATTCAAAGCTCATTAGTCCAGCATTGTATGAGCTGGAAGTAAACCATCCATTTGTAAAGCTAAAACCCAGATTAGCATAATCATTCGCTAAGAGACCGATTTCATTACCCATCGTTCCACCATTCCCATTTGTATAATTAGCATTTCTTGCGACATGCATATTGTGTGCCCATACTACCGATTTTGCATGATTGAAATAGTTTCTTATCCATATGGTGTTCTCGGCCATGTAAAGATCTCGATAATCTAGAAATTTAAAAGTTTTATTATAATGATAAAGCATAACTTGTTTCATAACTGTTATTATTCTTGCATAAAGGTTAAACTCATGCAAACTACTCTCTGCTATTAATAAATCCTTATAATCATTAAAATTAACTTCTAGTTTTTCAATACTAGAGATTAAGGACAAATAAACAGCTTCAGATTGATTGGAATAGGATGTAGTTTTAAGTGAGTTCAGTGTAATAATGCTCTTGTCATATAATGCCTTATTGGTTTGATTTAAGTAGTCAATTACCAATTGCGAATTTTTATTATTTATTTGACAATCGTTCCCCATATAGATCATACGATCTTCTTCTGGTCTTCCTTTGTTATAATTACTCATCCACTCTAATAAAGTTTGTACTTCTTCAGTGTACCAAGTCCAAAAATGCATATGTTCAGTCATTAATCCTTTAATATCGGTAGTCCGACCTTCCCATATAGCATTATTTATCAGTAAAGATTCACCAAAATCTGCTTCCATTACAAAAACTTTAAACCCATGGTTTTCGACCAGATATTTGAATATCCGATGTTTGGCTTTAAAAAACTCAGAAGTTCCATGTGTAGCTTCGCCCAATCCAACTATACCTTTGTTGTGAAATACATCTAAACATCTTAATTGTTCATCGGTCCATTCAGACGGATTCTCAGGTAAGTGTACTAAAATATCAGATAAGGCTAAATTAAGCTTTTCAACATCGCTTAACCCATCAATATCTATTCCTGTGTTATTGCCTTTGGTCCAAACGGGAGTTTTATAATTGCATGAAATTGAGAATAAAACAAAAATAACCATTACTAATTTTATGCTAGATTTTAACATAATACTAATTTGATTTTTTTAAAAAATTATAATCTAATGGCCTCATATTTAGATTGTGTAAATATAAACAATAATAAATAAATATTAATTATGTATTGTAATAATTATAGAGGTTTCTAACCAATATTTTTATTGGCAATTTTTTTCTTCTTTCATTAAATATTAGTCATAAATGATGGCATTATTTACTTGGCTAAAAGCCTTTATATTTAGAAATTTATTTTTCTTTTGAAAAAAGATAGACTTGGAATTAAACATTAATCTTTCATTAGTAAACGAAATTGTTATTAGAAAGAATTTTATTACTTTTGCAAACGAAAAATTCATAAATGGATTTTTTAAAATTGGACCCGTAGCATAACTGGATACCTGCCTGCCGCAGGCAGGGTGCCCTTGACGAGGAAAAATAAAAATGTATTACATTTATGTAATAAGGAGTACAATTGATTCCAGACTGTATAAAGGAATCACAAATGATCTGGACAGACGGATCAAAGAACATGATACTGGAAAAAACAGATCGACCAAAGCTTACAGACCTTGGGAACTGGTTTATTTTGAAAAAGTGAACTCAAAAGCTGAAGCCAGAAATCGAGAAAAGTTTTTCAAATCTGGTATTGGAAGAGATTTTTTAAAAAGAAAATTGGACCCGTAGCATAACTGGATAGTGCCCTTGACTACGAATCAAGAGGTTGGAGGTTCGAATCCCCCCGGGTTCACGAAAAGACTGTTAGTATTAACTAACGGTCTTTTTTTTATGCACTGTTACATCCTGTATTTAGATTAACTTCTGACTATTTTATTCACAACAAATTTTTCTTTATATTTATCCAACCATCAAATCAATTCTCTAAAATGAAAAAATACCTTCTCTTTACCGCATTTGTATTTATAACATCCTTAAATTCATGTAACTATCTTAATATGAATAAAGAATCGAAATCGGATACTTTTATTCTTGAAGAAGCAACCATTGCAGATATCCACAAGGCTTTTAGAAATGGCAGCTTAACTACCGAAAAACTGGTCAATTTATATATTGCACGAATTCAAAAATACGATCAAACAACAGGTTTGAATTCCATCATTTTAATCAATCCAAAGGCCATTGAAATTGCCAGAGCATTGGATAAAGAATTCCAGGAAACCGGTAAATTAAGACCATTGCACGGAATCCCTATGATTGTAAAAGACAATTACAATACCCAAGGCTTACAAACAACTGCAGGATCATTGACTTTAAAAGGATTCGAACCCAAAGAAGATGCATTTCAAATTAAGGCCGTAAAATCTGCGGGAGCCATTGTTTTAGCAAAATCGAATATGGCCGAATGGGCATTCAGTCCCATGGTGACAATCAGTTCAATTGCCGGAGAAACTTTAAACCCTTATAATTTAAAACATGTTCCTGCGGGTTCGAGTGGTGGAACTGCCGCCTCAGTTGCCGCTAATTTTGGTGCCGTAGGTTTCGGTACCGATACCGGAAATTCTATCCGGGGCCCGGGATCTCATAATTCACTTGTTGGCTTCCGTTCAACTTTGGGTTTGACAAGTCGGGAAGGAATAGCTCCACTATATTTAAGAAATGATGTTGGAGGCCCTTTAGCCCGAACCGTTACTGATGCTACCCGAATTTTAGAAGTTATAGCAGGCTATGACCCCAATGATCCAATCACCAAACATTCACAGGGAAAAATTCCCGAGAACTACCAGCAGTTTTTGGTTCCTGATGGATTAAAGGGAGCACGAATTGGAATTTTGAGAGAGTTAAGCGAAAAAGATCCCAATCCTGAAATTAAAGCTCTTTTTGAACAGGCTATTGAAGATTTGAAGAGATTAGGTGCAGAAATCATTGATCCGGTTGAAATTCCGGGTTTTGATACACTTCGCCGAAATCAATGGTGTTCAATGTTTAAGGAGGACGTCAACAACTATCTTGCCTCATTGGGCGACAATGTTCCTGTTAAAAATTTAGAGGAAATTATTGCCTCCGGAAAATATGCTCCTTATATCGAGGGGAATTTATTATATCATCAAGATGCCGACCCTGATGATGCCGGACATGAATGTTCCGATCCTTATTCCGATTCGCGAAGAATTGCATTCAGAAAAGCAATCGAGGATGTAATGGATGCAAATCAATTAGGAGCAATGATTTATCCGACATGGAACAATCCGCCTGCCTTGGTTGGCGATTTTGAAGGATATAAAGGTGATAACAGCCAAATCATTGCTCCACATACAGGACAACCTGCTTTTACCATTCCGATGGGATTTTCGAGCGGAAACCTGCCTGCAGGATTGCAATTTTTAGGTCGAATGTACGACGAACCCACGCTCATAAAATATTGTTTTGCCTATGAGCAAGGAACCATGCATCGAAAAGCACCTGAATTATTTCCAGCAATACTGGAGTAATAAAGGTTTTTGGCATTCAAAAACCTTTGAATTTTCTTTTTTAATCAATACTATTGAAAAAACTGATTCACCCATGTTCTAATGGCCTGAATACCAAGGTAATTTATTCCTAATTTAGACACTTTAAAATTTCTTAAGAACTGCAATTTAAAACAAGAATTTTGCTAATTTCACCTTTAAATCCTATCATCGTAAATATGAAAAAATCAGTTCTCATTTTAGTCGGTTTAGTGCTTCTATTCGCTTCATGTAATAGTTCAAAAAAAAACCTGATACATGGTAATTATGACGAGATCATAGATCGTTCAGTTAAAAAGTTGATCAAAAGTCCGGATAGCAATAAAGATGCTATCCTTCTGGATAAGTCTTTTAAATTGGCAAATGACAGGGACCTGGAAGCAATTAAGTTTTTGAAACAAGAAGCTAAAGCCGACAATTGGGATAAAATACTCATGCATTACGATATGCTTAAACGTCGCCAAAACCAAATTAAGCCAATATCACCCTTTATGCTTAATGGCCAATTAACGCAATATCAATATTTTGATTACGATGGGGAAATTATTAGAGCCAAAACAAACGCAGCTGCCTATTTTTATGCTAATGGAAAGCGTCTGGTTGAATCACCAGATAAAATGCTTATTCGGCAGGCATTTTCTGAATTTCTCAGAGTGAAAAATTATGCCGGTTCTGCATATCCTGATATCGATGATTTACTTCAGGAAGCCAAATTCAATGGAATCAGCAGGGTAATGGTGCAAATTAAAAACATGAGTCAATATAATTTTCAACCCGAATTTATTGAGCGCATCACAAGTGGAAATATTAGTCAACTAAATTCCGATTGGGTTCAATTCTTTTTTGATGATTCGGATGAACAAATTGATTTCGATTACCTGACTATTGTTAATTTACTGAATATTCAGGTTTCACCCGACGACACAAAAACCACAGATCGCATCCATAAAAAAAATGTTGAGGATGGATTTGACTATATTTTGGATGCAAAAGGAAATGTTAAAAAAGATACCCTGGGTAACGATATTAAAATAAAAAAAATCAAAGAAATACAATGCGCAGTTGTAGAAACTGCTCAAGTAAAGGAAGCGCGACTGGACGGTGAAATTGAGCTTTATGAATTGTATCCTGTAAATCGTCTGGTTCGGAAAGAACCTATCGGTGCACAGAATATTTTCAGACATTTATCTTACAGGGCAATTGGTGATGTCAATGCTTTGGATTCAGAAACTCAGCGAAAAATCAATGCTAAACCTGTGCCTTTTCCACGAGATGAAGAATTGATTTATGATAATGCTATTAAAGTGCAGGAAGCTATTTATCAGGTATTGCGTTCTAATCAAAACTATTTCAGATAGCAGTTTTGAATTGCAGAAACATTCCTTTTATAGCGGTCAACCAAGATGTTTTATTCCATCTTTAACTAAAGGTTTACTTTAAATTTTTCTAGTATTTGATAAACAATAGGGCAATATCCGGCATTTACTAAATGCAGGTTTAGGTTTTTCATGAACTGCAACTGATCGGTATGCGGATATTCACGACAGGCTTTTGGCCTGACTTTATAAATAGCACATTTATTATCTGCACCAAGAAAAACACAAGGTACTTTTTTCATCACCTGATCCCCATCTTCATCGGTAGTTAAATATTCATGCGTAAATCGGGCAGTTTTTATTCCAAGGAATTTTGAAATCCTTCCGACATCCGTTTCGTTCACAATGGGAGGAATGGTGGTGCAGCAATTGGCACAAGCCAAACAATCTATTTTTTTGATTGTATCTGCGTGAAAATCATGTGCAAGCCGGTTGATATCCCCGGCCTTCAGTTTTGAAATTTTAACAATCAGCTTTTTGTTCAGTTCCGATTTGTGATCTTTTCCTGCCTGCCACTCCCCTATCAGCTTGTCCATTTTTATTGTATTGATTGATTCGCCAAAAATATAAAAAATGCGATAAGCTTCATTGTTCGGTGTGTAAAGAAAATTTGTCAATCATAATCTTGGCACGAATGCTTAACTTTGCAAAAATAAATTTTCAGAAAGATGAAAAATGGGAACCTTGGCGTAAATGTTAATTCGGAAATCGGGAAACTTGAGGCAGTGATCATCCACAGCATGGGCAGTGAGGTTGAAAATATGACACCCGAAAATGCTGAACGTGCTTTGTACAGCGATATATTAAACCTTTCGGTTGCACAGGATGAATATTCCGATTTCAGAGGGGTACTGCGAAAAAATGCAGAAGTATACGAGGTTAAGGATTTATTAAAAGAAGTGCTGGAAGATGAAACGGTTAAAAATGAATTGCTTGCCAAAGTGTGCAGTTCGTGTAAACATTCAAATATCGTTGAAGATATTTATGGCCAAAGCCCTTCACAGCTTGCAAAAATATTAATTGAGGGTGTGGTACTGAACCGCGATAACCTTACCCGTTTTCTGAGCAACCAACGATTTGCAGTGCGCCCCCTGCATAATTTTTTCTTTACCCGCGATTCGTCCATTGCCATTCAAAATGAAATACTGGTCGGTCATATGGCCAGTCCGGTTCGCGAACGTGAGGCGCAAATCATGGAAACCATTTTTAAAAACTCTAAAATATTTAACACTAAAATTTTCGAAATTGAGAATAAACTCAACACCAACGACATTAAGATTGAAGGCGGCGATGTACTTGTTGGAGATAAAGATTTACTGGTAATTGGCATCAGTGCCCGAACTTCAACACAGGGCATCGACAAGATTATAAAGAATTTCAAACTCCGAAAAATCGATAAACACATCATTGTTCAGGAATTGCCTGCCGATCGCGAATCATTTATTCACCTCGATATGGTTTTTACCTTTTTAAATTATGACGAATGCATGGTTTATGAGCCAGTAATTATGCAACCCAATCGTTTCCGGACCATCCATATTCAAATTGAAAACGGGAAAGTAAAAATCAAGGAAGAAAAGAATATACTCGAATGCCTGAAAAAAATTGGCCGCGACATGAAGCCCATTTATTGTGGCGGAACTGCCGATCTGTGGACCCAGGAACGGGAGCAATGGCACAGCGGTGCTAACTTTTTCGCATTGGCCCCGGGTAAAGTAATCGGCTATAGCCGTAATGTTTATACCATCGAAGATATGAACAAAAACGGTTATGAAGTGATACCTGCTGCCGACATTATAAACAACAGGGCCAATATCGATGATTATAAAAAATGTGTGATTACCATCGAAGGTTCCGAACTTTCACGCGGGGGTGGCGGTGCCCGTTGCATGACCATGCCGGTTCGACGAAAGGACTTATAAGTTAGAAGTGATGAGTGATGAGTTTTTGATGTAGCGTAATCCAAGCCACTTCACTTTTAACCTTTCATCTCTTAACTTATCATTTATAACTCATAATTTATAACTAATTAAAAAAAATCGATATCGATTTTTTTTAATATATTTATTCTTTGAAAATCTTTCCACTTCGGTGATGGCTTTTGTTGATCATAGATTTTCGCTGCCCAAACATTGAAATTTTGATCGGTTTGAATGAATCGATAAAAAATATAAGTATATTAAAATTTATTAATTATTACGTTTAATATCAGTAATAAACAACAAGGTTTATCAGCAGAGACAAATTGTTTTAAAAAAATCATGCTTTAACAGAAACCTATAAAATATAACAAATATTTCGATGATATTCCTTAATTTTATATAACATTTAAGCGTATACAAAATAAGCTACCAGAAAGACTTGCAGTAATTTAATAGTATTATTGATATGAAAATCTGGGAAATAATTATATATGTTCTCTTATTTGGAACTTTGATATACTTTACAGTATTAAGAGTGATTTGGGAAAATAAAAACAAATTTAATATGCCTTTATTTACAGATAAGCAAAGGCATGAACTATTAGATAAATTAGGGCCTGAAAGTGTATCGAGTGCATTAGAAATATTAAAAAGAGATTATAATTATGGATGGAATAATTTATTAAAAGCATCAGCCATACTTGGTGATGCAACCGGACTCGATGAAGATGAAGCGGTTAACCAATTAATAAGTAACCTTTCTGTAAAAGAGCCAAATCTAGTAACAATATCCGCAATCTCGCTTGGCAAGTTGAGAAATGCCAGGGCACTTCCTTTTCTTTTAAAACTTATTGACAGCCAACCTAGTCAAAGTGAGATTGAAAGCGAAAAATCATTGCGTTTTCAAAAGACACAGCGGGAAGCTTATGCAAAAAGGCTTGGTGCTAATCTAATGAATCATCCAAACATACCTTCAGCTTATGAACAACACGAGAAAATCCGAGAGGCGGTAATGTGGGCTATACAAGAAATTAATAGTGACGAGCTTGCCAAAGCTGAAAGATATGAAAGAATAAGATCAGGTAAAAACCTCGATGTATCTGATGCATTTGAGGTATTCAAACATCCTGACTTATTTAAGGATGAGATACATATGGTTTCATCCATGGCTTTAACTGAAGCAAGGGGAACGGATATTCCAAGAGCTATTCAACAATTAATTTCAAATCTGGATCATAAAAACATGATGCTTGTTGATATATCAGTTATTGCACTAGGCAGGATTGCTGACAGTTCTGTAATTCCACGGTTAAAAAAACTATTGGCAGACAGATCTTGGGAGGATAGCTCCCTGGAAGAATATATCAATGCATCTATAAATGAAATACAACTCAGAAAATAAATCACCTCGATAATATAAGCCTCACTGGCCTTATAAGTTTGGATCATATCCAAGCCGGCAACCTAAAAAGGCGAAAAATCCCCACCATGTTTTTTTAGCGTAAATATTGCAAAGCATGCAGCAAAAAATGCAATTATAATTTTCAACTCCCATAGATTACATTTATATTTAGGGTACAAAAATCTTAATCTGGTATTTTAAAAGGTAGCTTCATTTATTGTTTAAGCAGCAAACTTATTTTAAAACTAGGCTTTTGAGAGACCCAAAACCTAAAAACAAACAAAAATTGTATCTTTGTAAGAAAAAATGATACTTCTTCTATCTTATCTTTTCCTCGCTTTATTCGTTTCATTTCTATGTTCTATAATGGAATCCGTGCTTCTTTCTACACCGAATTCATTTCTGATTGTTAAAGAAGATAACGGTAACTCCTGGGCAAAAGCCTTTTTAGAACTCAAAAACAACATCGACAAACCGCTATCGGCCATACTTTCGTTGAACACGGTTGCCCATACGGTTGGAGCAGCCGGTGTAGGTGCCCAAGCCATCGTACTATTTGGAGATCAATACTTCGGGTTAGTATCCGCCATACTTACCATTCTGATCTTGGTCCTTACCGAAATCATTCCCAAAACAATTGGTACCAGGTATTGGAGAAGCTTGGCAAAACTTGCTTCCATTGTTATCAAAATTATGATTGTGATAACTTATCCTCTTGTTGTTATTTCAGCTATAATTACTAAATCCATTTCCAAGAATCAGCAGGAACAAACAACGAGTCGGGAGGAAATCGCTGCACTTGCAAGCATTGGAACAGACGAAGGGGTTTTTACGGAAAAAGAGCATAAGATAATCCAGAATCTACTCAAATTGAAAAATTTGAAGGTAACAGAAATAATGACACCAAGGGTTGTTGTTGCTGTCGCCGACGAGAATCTCTCACTTGCCGCCTTTTTAAAGAATAAGGACTACCTGAAATTTTCACGTATACCCATTTACTCCGAAGATGACGAGAACATAACGGGTTATGTTTTCAGACAAACGGTTTTTGAAAAACTAGCCGAGGACCAACACGAACTAAAACTTAGGGACATCAAGAGAGACATCGTTATTGTTCCCGGTTCCATCGTCCTTTTTACCCTATGGGAGAAACTGCTTGAAAAAAAAGAGCATATCGCATTAATAGTAGATGAATATGGTGGTTTAGACGGTATAGTAACTATGGAAGACATCATTGAAACATTACTGGGATTAGAAATTATTGACGAAAAGGACACTGTAACGGACATGCAAAAGTTTGCACGCGAGAGATGGAAAGCTCGTCAGACCAAATATGATATGTTGGACCAATTAAAGAACCAGGATAAATAAAAAATCGTTTTTCAGCCATAAGCCGAAATAAAGTTAGCGAGACCTGCCTGCCAAAGGCAAGTACTATATGGCTCTGCCACGGGGATAGTCAACTTTAAGGATTTTTTTATTGAATTTGAAAAAACTTTATATTTAATAAAAAACTGATATCCGATACTCGGTTTAAATATTAAAAAACGTTCTGTTTAATAGATAAAATAATGAAATTAGAGGACCTTGGATATAATAACATATTTGAAAAATCCAGAATAGACAATAATCTGAAAGGCTTTGATGTTGGAAGAGTTGTTGAAGAACATAAAGAACGGTATAAAGTAAGGACTACGACCGGCGAATTTGAAGCAGAGATTATCGGGAATATGCGTTTTACTGCAAAAAGCCGTGAAGATTTTCCGGCAGTAGGCGATTGGGTTGCACTAACAACCTATGATGCTGATTTTGCAATAATCCATAAAATACTACCCAGATACTCCATCATCAAAAGGCAAGCTGTTGCTCATTTCGGAAAGGTTCAGATCATCGCTGCAAACATTGATTATGCCTTAATAATACAAGCCGTAGATAGGGATTTTAGCATCAATAGACTTGAAAGATACCTAACTATTTGTAATTCATCAAAGGTTAGCCCCATTATTGTCCTCAGTAAAATTGATTTAATAAGTGAGCATCAAACTTCTGAAATATTGGAGATTATAAAAACAAGGATTAAAAACATTCCGATTATTGCCATAAGTAACGAGTCGCTAGATGGATACGATGAATTAAAAACAATGATCGAAAAAGAAAAAACTTATTGTATGCTTGGTTCCTCAGGCGTTGGAAAATCGACCCTGTTAAATAATCTTTCAGGTACGACCATTATGCGAACTGATTCCATAAGCCGGAGCACAAATAAAGGAAGACATGTTACAAGTCACAGAGAACTGATTATGCTGGAAAATGGCGGTATATTAATCGACAACCCGGGGATGAGAGAAGTTGGTATTGCCGATTCAGCCGATGGGTTAGAAATTACATTCGACACGATCATCGGTCTTTCTAAAAATTGTAAATTCAAAGATTGTACGCACACCAATGAGATCGGTTGTTCTGTTCTTGAAGCACTTGAAAAAAGAGAAATAGATGAAGCTTCCTATGATAATTACCTGAAAATGGAAAAAGAGAAAGCACATTTTGAATCAAGCGTTGCAGAACGAAGAAAGAAAGATAAAGAATTTGGGAAATTTTTGAAGAATTACAAAAAGGATATAAAAAAAAAGTACTGAACATCTAAATGGGTATCGTAAATAAAAAACTACAGTGATGATAATAGACGGACATTCGCATGCTTGCGGAAGATTTTTAACCGCTGATAGTATTATCAAAACGCTTGACTCCAATGGGGTGGATAAAGTGATACTAACATCCGGAGAATTAAACAGCAAAGCTGAATATTCACTTCCCAACATTGCAGATCTTTTCCCACATCGTAATGTTGTTAAGTTAACCAATTACCTGACCAAATTTGTGATGAAACTAAGCGGGAAAGTCAAGGATATCCCAATGGGGAATAAACATGTATATGATTTGACTCAAAAATCAAATGGCCGGGTAATTCAATTTATTTGGATCACCACCCAGATAAATAATCCTTCTGATTATCTTGACAAAAAAAGAATAGAATGGGATTTTAAAGGGGTGAAACTGCATCAATGCTGGGAGAAATCTTCAGTTGATTCTGATTTTTTCAGAGAGGTTGCCCAGTGGGCAGAAAAAAATAGCCTGCCCCTATTTATTCATTTATCTAATGATTCGGAGGTAGCTAAAATAATAGGATACAAAAAAAATCATCCGGAACTGAAATTAATCGTTGCGCATTTATTTGGGCTAGCTGTATTTATCAACAAAAATTTCAAAGATAAGAATCTGTACTTCGACACCTCCCCATTTCAGTTAATATCTAAAAAACGCCTCATCGATGCCATTCATTTTGCCGGAGCCGACAATATTATATTTGGCACAGATACTCCGTATGGGGAAAAGATAGTATCAGGCAAAGCATAAATAGGATTAAAAGTCTCGAAATTTCGAAGCATGATAAAGATTTGATACTTGGGGGAAACCTGCAAAAATTATTAAAAATTCACTTCTAAAAAGGTTATAAATAGGAAAGTTATCAAAAAATAAAAATAACATAAGTGCAGCAGGAATTTAGACTTCCTTATCCATCATCTTAAGTTTTCCGAAGCTCCAGAAAACCAGAGAAAGAACCACTCCGATAATCGCGGCAAAGGCCATTCCTTTTAGCTGAACACTTCCTATATTAATGCTTGCACCGCTAACGCCTACCACAAAAGTAACCGCTCCCAAAACCATATTGCTGTTTTTGCTGAAATCAACCTTCTGCTCAACAAAAATACGAAAACCCTGCACTGCTATGACCCCATACAACAACATGGTAATGCCACCCATCACCGCATTGGGAATCGCTGAAATTGCTGCCGATACTTTCCCGATCAACGAAAAAGCAATGGCCAGCAACGCTGCTCCACCAATAATCCAAACCGAATACACGCGGGTAATTGCCATCACGCCGATATTCTCGCCATAAGTGGTATTGGGAGGTGATCCGGCAAATCCGGATAAAACATTGCTAATACCGTCACCCAGCAAAGAGCGATGAAGACCGGGATTTTTCATTAAATCGCTTTCGGTAATTTTACCGGTTACAATCAGATGACTGATATGTTCGGCAAGCACCACAATACATGCCGGGGCGATAATAATGATCGCGTTAAGGTCAAAAACCGGTGCCTGAAAATCGGGCAATGCTAACCAGCCGGCATTTGCTATCATAACTGTATCGACCATTCCCAGGGTCCAGGCCAGCAAATAACCGACCACCACCGCAAAAAGGATAGGGATTACCTGCATAAAACCTTTAAACAAAACCGAACCGATGATCCCTACAATTAAGGTAAACATGGAGACGATAACCACCTGTGTATCCATGACGAACGGTTGAACCGTCTGTCCTACCGCATTTGGCCATGGGGCCAACCCTGACATTTGCGCAGCTACAAGGGCGAGTTCGAGTCCGATAATGGCAACCACTGCACCCATCACAGCAGGGGGCATAACGATGTCAATCCACCTGATTCCATAATATTTAACTACAAAAGAAATAGCAATAAAAAATAAACCAAAAAAGATAAACCCTGACTGAGCATGTGCAAAACCTCCATATGCACTGATTACAAGCATGGCAGGTGCAATAAATGCAAAACTGGAGCCCAGATAAGCAGGAATACCTCCTTTGGTTACCCAGATATAAATCAGGGTTCCAATTCCGTTCATGAATAATGCAATGGCCGGATCGACCCCCAATAAAATAGGAACCAAAATTGTGGCCCCAAACATTGCCGTCAGATGCTGGAAACTTAGCGGCAAGCTCTCTAAAAGTGGCAATTTTTCATGAATGCCAATAATCCGTCTGGCCATATGAAGTCCTCCTATTATTTAATTGATGCTTTAATAATCGGCTATTTTTGGTTAATGAATTTATAACACATGAATATAATAAATGTTTTCAAGATTGAAATCCTTAAGAATGAATAAGTTTTGATCAGTTTTCAACATTTTAATAAAATAATTATACCGAGTATCAACACAAATGTGCTTGGCTTGCAACAAATTAATTTTCGATAAAAAACATCGGATAACTGTTACATTTTGAAAAATTTGAAGTATTTGTATTTAAAAGTTAGTTTCTAAAATTGAAATTATGCTCCTTAATTATTTAAAAGATTCACTCCGATTAATTAAAAAACACAGTGGATTTGCCGCACTCAATCTTTTGGGTCTCAGCATCGGGTTGGTAAGCTGTTTGCTGATTATTTTATATGTTAACTTCGAACTTAAATTCGATAAATTTCATGAAAAAGGAAGTGACATTTACCGGGTAGTCATGCAACAGCCGGGTAACCAGGTGATGGGCAGCACCTCCGATTGGTGGATTGTTTCTCCCGCCATTTTAAAACCTACCTGGGAAACTGAATTCCCTGAAATTGATCATATTACACGAACTATTAACCAATCCTGTATTTTTAAACTCAGCGATCAGTTTGTGGAAGAAAGGATACTGATTGTTGATCCCGAATTCTTTGATATTTTTTCTTTCCCTTTAAAATCAGGTATTAAAACTGAAGTTCTTAAAGAGCTTTATTCCATGGTCATTTCTCAAAAGATGGCAGAAAAGTACTTCGGCAAAGAGGACCCTATCGGAAAAATCATGGTTAAGAATGATGGCAAACAATTTTTCATTACGGGTGTACTGGAAAAAATACCGAATAATTCGCATCTCCAATTTGATTTCCTTGCCTCTTTTAATACTTTAGAATCGATGAGTGGGAAAAGCTTATTGAACAGCAACTGGCTCAATAACAGCTATACCACCTATCTTACATTACAAAAAAATACCAATCTTGAGCAATTTGATACCAAACTTCGAAAGTATGACGTTGCCGGATTTAACGGTAAAGAATGGTCATTTCACCTTCAGCCACTTTTTGATATTCATTTTAATCGCCAAATTAGGGGTACCGGTGACATGGGAACAATCTATATTTTCATATCGATCGGTGTTTTCATCATGTTTATAGCATGCTTCAATTATATGAACCTTTATATTGCCCATTACCGGACCCATACTAAATACATTTCCATCAAAAAAGTTGTAGGAGCTTCACGAATGCAACTGGTTCAGCAGTTTTTGAGCGAATCTTTATTGATGGTTTTGTTTTCTTATGTGATTTCAAGTTTTACCGTGTGGTTGATTTTGCCCTATTTTAATGACTTTTTAGGACAAGAACTTGAGTTCAGTTCAATCTGGAATTATCAGATTTTGCTGATCAGTCTGGGAGTGATTATACTGATGGCAATTATATCAGGAATCTATCCTGCAATCCTCTTATCGAAAATACAGCTTGCAAAAGCCATTAAAGGGGGTATTGAGAAATTTTCGAAAGGAGGTCTGCTCATAAAGAAAGCAGTGGTAGTTATACAGTTCTCTGTTTCAATATTATTGATTGTATTTACCTTCAGCGTTTTCAAACAATTAGAATATACCGGAAATAAAAGTCTTGGCTATCAAAAAGAACATATAATTTATATGTATGCTGGCCCTATTAGGAATAAAATAAACACATTTAAACATGAATTGTTGAAGGATGCAAACATCGCGAAAGTATCCGCATCATCAGGGATTCCTTCACAATTAGGGTGGTCAAATATCCCGGTATGGGAAGGTCAGGCTGAAGGTGAAAATCCCTTTTTCTATAGATTAGAAGTTGATTACGATTTTTTAGAATTGTATGAGATTGAATTGCAGGATGGCAGGAATTTTTCAAAAGACATTCTCACCGACAATGGCAACGCCTACATTCTTAATCGCGCAGCTGTTGAAAGAGTCGGATTTAAAGAGCCTTTAGGTTCAAAGTTTGGTTTTAATAAAAAACTGGGCACTGTTATCGGAGTTACTAAGGATTTCCATTTTGAATCTCTTCATAAACCCATTACACCCTTAGGAATTGGAGTTGCTGAAAACGGTAACTTTAACTATCTTTCTATTAAGTTAAACAACGAGGACTTTAAAAACACCCTTATTCATATTGAAAAGGTATGGAAGGAAATTGCGCCAAATAATCCCCTGAAATATTACTTTTTTGATGAGCGATTGGAACAACTTTATGCCAAAGATCAGCAACTTTCAAAGAGCCTGAAATATTTTTCAATCATGGCACTTTTTATTTCTTGCCTTGGGATTTATGGACTGATGTCATTTTCATTAAAAGAAAGGACGAAAGAGATCGGGATTAGAAATGTATTGGGTGCCTCGTTTATGAACCAGGTAAATCTTTTGACAAGGGAAATCCTTATTATCTTGCTATTTGCTACGATTGTCGGAGGTACTATCGGGTGGGTTTTTTCAAGTAATTGGCTCAATAATTTCGCCTATCGATCCGAGATGGGATTTGATATCATTATTTATTCAGCGTTGATTACCCTAATCATGACTCTGGTACCTATTAGCTTTAAATTGTTGAAGTCGATAACCGCTAATCCTGTTCAATCCTTAAGAACTGAATAGTAGACCTTATTAATTTTATGGTTATTCTGTTGAGTTTAAAATTGTTCAATGTGAAAAGTTAAATTATAGCTCCTTTCAGTGTATTTTGGACAAACACACCAATATTTATAATAATATAAGAGTCTATTAAAAGTGGTCAATAATGATCAAGAGAACATTTATTTCCGTCCATCACTAATACATTAAAACTCTTAGAAAATACCGGATAACTTATTAATCCAGATCAAAAAAAACTATTTGACACTAAATTTTTTAACTACTGGTTCTTTATCAAATCCAAGAATGGTCATAATAACTTCATAATCACCTATTGGCCAATCATTATCAGGTTTTGGTAAACTTGACTGAAAACTTAATGTTCCGGTAATCGAACCCGAATTTAAAACAACAGCATCAATTTTTACTTTTTGTTCATCGTAATAGTACCATGCGAATTCGACATCGGTATTATCGGGCGCATTTTTCAAACTGCAGCTAATAAAAATTTCGGGGGTAGTAGTGTTAAATATCGGATTATCAGCCTCACATTGATTATCAACAATACTTGTACACATTTTAACGTCATCAATATTTGCTGTTGTAAAACTGCATGATGCAATTAACATTAGCAAAAATGAAATAAACAAACTTGCAGAAACTTTTTTCATGTTAGAAAATTTAATGATCAATGATTTATTTATAATGAAATGTTAAATAAGATTCGTAATCAGATTAAAATGTCCTGTGCAAATTCTTTGTGCCATCATTCGAATCCCTGCTAATATTGAGTATTTTAATCACGTTTTCGAAAATCAATCATGAGATACCAACCTGAAATTAAAAAAAATGCAAATAAATGTACAATATTTTAAGATGAATAAAAATCTCTTCTTGGGAAATAACACAATTTAAACAGAATACAAATAGAAGATCAAATGGATGAAAACTTGCTAAATTTCGCTCATCAGTATCTTAAGAATCATTAGTAGAACAGATATTCAATCTTGAACTTAAGAGTCAATAATCTATAAGCAAATAATTCAATTGCCAAAGCGAAATTCATTTTAATACCTCAATTAAACTATACATTTTTCCTTACCTTTAACCATCAAAATCTATAGATATTATGAGAAAAGCAATTTTATTAATCCTGGGCATTATATTATTCGATGGAATTATAGCACAAGAACACGAACAAAAATATTTCCCCGAAACTGATCCCCTTGTTTTGGAAAAGCTGGAACAATGGCAGGATTTTAAATTCGGGCTCTTGATGCATTGGGGTGCTTATTCTCAGTGGGGAATCGTTGAATCATGGTCGATTTGCCCCGAAGATTACGATTGGTGCCAACGAAAAAAAGAAGGAACTCCTGACACTTATTTTGAATATGTTAAAGCTTACGAAAACCTAAAAACCACTTTCAACCCAACGAAATTCGATCCTGAAAAATGGGCAAAAGCGGCAAAAAATGCGGGTATGAAATATCTGGTATTTACCACCAAACACCATGATGGATTTTGCATGTTCGATTCAAAATATACAGATTATAAAATCACAGACAAAGAAACTCCTTTCAGCAGCAATCCAAGATCAAATGTTACCAAAGAAATTTTTGAAGCCTTTAGGAATGAAGGCTTGTGGGCAGGGGCTTACTTTTCAAAGCCCGACTGGCATAACGATGATTATTGGTGGCCCTACTTTCCGCCCAAAGACCGGAATGTAAATTACAATCCCGAAGTTTATCCCGAAAAATGGCAAAAGTTTGTAAATTTTACCCACAATCAAATCATAGAAATTTTAACGGATTACGGCAAAGTTGATATTTTATGGCTTGATGGAGGCTGGGTTGCCAAAGAACCGAAAGAAGAAATCGAGCGATTTTATAAGGAAAAATTGGCTAATATCGGCAATGGCTTTATGAATGGCACCATTGTAAATCAGGATATTAAAATGGATGAGCTGGTAGTTAAAGCACGACAAAAACAACCCGGACTTATCGTGGTTGACCGTGCTGTGGAAGGGAAAAACCAAAACTACCTGACACCTGAAAACAGAGTACCGGAAAAAGAATTGCCTTATCCATGGGAATCATGCATTATTGCCGGTGGCGGTTGGTCGTATACCCCAAATGCAACTTATATGAGCGGGCATGATGCCATTCAAATGTTGGTCGATATTGTTTGTAAAGGAGGGAACCTGTTGTTTAACATCGCACCAAGCCCTGAAGGAACCTGGGACGAAGACGCTTATAAATTACTAGCAGAAATGGGTGATTGGATCAAAATTAATGGAGAAGCCATTTATGGTACCAGGGCCATTGCTCCTTTCAAAGAATCGAACATTTGTTTTACGAACAAGAAAAATTCGAATACGGTTTATGCCATTTATTTAGCTGAGAAGAGCGAAAATAAAATACCTCAGTTTATTAACATTAATTCTTTTGTTCCTGATGAGAACAGTACCGTGACATTATTGGGTAGCCGTCAAAAATTAAAATGGAAAAAAAATGGCAACGGAATTAAAATTGAGATTCCCAGGAAATTACAAAATCAACCTCCAAGTAATTACGCCTGGAGTTTTAAGATTGAAAACGTAGGAAAAACGGAGAAATCAAACATCACTTTATAAGGTGCTTCAAGTTGTTAAAATAATCTATCAACCAGAAGTCTTATTGAGGACTCAGAATGAAGTATGGCTCAATTGAGATCCATGAGTTTTTAGCTTAATCTAAAAAGTTTGGGTCTGAGGCGCTTACTTATAATATAAATAGTGAAAATAGCATGACGTTTCATAAGGATTAGTAAGACACTTCGATATTCAATTTTTAGCTACTTGGATTAGCTTCCTTGGAAAGATCTAATCCTAGAGTTCGAATGGTTTCTGGTCTTGAAATTGGATGTAACTCTTCAATTTCTAAATAAACATATTTATTATATTTTTTTGGGTATGGGTAATCTGGCGATTTAAGCCAATAAATAAGATATATGCCGTAACTAGTGCCAATTCGTTGCATATAATTTGGCAGCTGTTTTGTGAAACCATTTATTAAATCATCTGATTCTGCCTTTTTAGCTTCAATTGCTATTCTTCCTATTTTATCACCAACTGGAGCAACTATATAAAAATCCATACTTCCCAAGCCTGCTATGGACTCACAAGTAACATCAAAATTTTTCATCACCCCATATACACTAAGAAAAGAAGCAACAAATCTTGAAATATCAGGTTCGTCAACAGGTTTCACCTGATTGCTACTCGATTTTTTCCATAATAATCTTTCCGTACCATGACGTCGAATATCCAGATTACAACAATGAATTGAATCAATCACTGTACCAAAGAAAATATCCATATTCTCATACCGAGAGTTGTTGAGTAGATTTTCCGTGCGGAGAATATTTACTATTTCGGAAGGTAGAATAGTGATTGGAGTTCTAACTGCTCTCATATGGGTGTTCATGTTATTAAGTGCATCAGGAGACACAATACCACAACCAATTGAATCTATATCCCACTGAAGCGCTACCTGACATGAGCCATCACCCAAATATTCTTCACTATGTTGATAATGCCCATTACGCATAATAAAAATCATACCATCACGAATTTTTGCTTCAAAAACAAACTTATGATAGGTAAACGAAAAAAGCTTCAAATTTGATTTTAAAAATCCATTGTGTGCTTTAAAATCAATTGTTCCTGCAGGTTGACAAAAGTCCGAAAATGATATTTGAGATTTGAGCATTGATGAGAGCTCTAATCTTACTGGACCTAACTCTCTTATTTCATACGTCATAATTGCTTGAGATATTACAAATCATTTCATTGGCAATATTTAAACTACATCAAATATACATTATAATATTTATTAGAAAAAATCCTCAAATGCTAGAATTTTATGTAATACAAGTTAGTTCGTTAAAATTCTAATTCAATAGTAGATTTATTGCAATATATTTACTATAAATTTGAGTACTAAAAATAATCAGCATGTTTCAGAAATTATTCATTTGTTTGTTATTCTGCCCTACCCTATTGCAAGCTCAGGATTCAATAGCCCCGGTTTCCAATTTGCAATCCAATAAAATGGAATGGTTTAAAGATGCCAGGTTGGGTATATTTATTCATTGGGGGATTTATGCAGTAAATGGGATAAGCGAGTCCTGGTCGTTTTACAACGGATATATTTCCTACGAAGATTATATGAAGCAAACCTGCGGTTTCACGGCAAAAAATTATGATCCGGAATACTGGGCAAAGCTGATCAAAGATAGTGGGGCGAAATATTCGGTCATCACCACCAAACACCATGATGGCTTTGCCCTCTGGAATTCAAAATTCGGGGAGTTGAATGCTGTAAAAAATTCCGCCGCCCGAAAAGATGTTTTATCTCCGTTTATCAAAGCTTTAAAAAAGGAAAACTTAAAAGTTGGCCTGTATTATTCGCTGCCCGATTGGTCGCATGCTGATTACGACATTCATACTAAAAAGGAAAACAGGTATAAAATTGCGGATGATCCAAAACGTTGGGAACGTTTTCTGAATTTTTATCAAAGCCAATTAAAAGAGTTAAAAAGTGCTTACAATCCTGATCTATGGTGGTTCGATGGCGACTGGGAACACAATGCCGAAGAATGGGGAATAAACAAAACCCGCTCCATCCTATTCGAGGGTTCACGGGATGTTATTTTAAATTCCCGCCTATGTGGAAACGGTGATTATGAAACTCCTGAAAATGGCCCCCCGGTACTTCGGCCAAAAGCAAAATATTGGGAACTATGCCTTACCATGAACGATAACTGGGGCCATTACCCAAATGACAAAAACTACAAATCTTCACAGCAAATCATCGATATTTTTGTGGATTGTATCAGCAAAGGAGGAAATCTTTTATTAAACATTGGTCCAAGAGCAGATGGAAGTATTCCTGCGGAACAGGAAAATATTTTAAAAGAGCTCGGAAAATGGACCGGCAAACATCAGGAAGCAATTTATCAAACTGAAGGTGGAATTCCGCATGAATATTTTTACGGCCCCACTGCATTGTCGAAAGACAGTACTGTTTTATACTTGTATGTAAGGGACAAACCAAACGAAGGACAAATTGCCCTAAAAGGAATCATAAATAAAATAAACCGGATTTATGTGGTCGGGAACGGAACCGTTTTAGATCACAAAATATTTAGTAAAGTTTATTGGAGCGCTTATCCGGGCATCGCTTACATCAATGTTCCGGAGGATGTTTTGGATGAATATTATACCGTTCTGGCAGTAATTCTGGATGGAAAAATTAAATTGTATGAGGAATATCCCTCGGCAATTGAAAGTAATTAAAAGATATTGTTGTTAAATAAAAAAAACGACTGCCCCTGTTATTTTTTGACTACTAAGTTTTTAAAACATTCAGCTAATTTCTTCAATTGCCTTTGTTACCACCTGATGTTCTTTCGCCTTCCATCATTTTTCCTATCAATTTGCTACACTGTTTGTGTCTGCCGTGCAATAGGGTAGGCAAGCTCTTTGACAAAGTTTTGATTTCAGCGTTGGCTTCCTTCGACAAGTTCAGGACAAGTGTGGGGCTTTGGTCCCGATAATTATCGGGATGCTTGCAATTAAATTTGATACTATTAATAGCTACTTGTCCAAGTTCATTGCCTAAAACACTACTAAAAACATTAGCATGGACAATATGACTAAGTCCTTGTCCAAGTTCATTAACTAATACACCACCAAAAGTATCTACTTGGACATTATGTCCAAGTAGTTGTCCAAGTACAATAGTTTATACAATAACATACTTATAATTAGGAGAATTAGTATCTGCACCATTATCACTTATAAGACCAAGTTCTTTCATTTTTGCCAAATAACGTTGAGCGGTTTTATATCCAATATTAAAATGAGATGAAAATTCTCTCGTACTAACTTCCCCTGTAATTCTAATGAATTCATAGCCTTTAAGTTCCTTGTCTGTTAGATTCTTTAACTTTTCATCCATACCCCTAGTTGTAGAAAGTGATCTAGGAAAAGTAACAATAAGATATGGCTCTGTATAGGTGATGACAGGCAATGGAAGGTTATATTTTTCTCTCATAGTTCTATATGTATCCATTCCCACTCCTGTTTCCTCCATATACCTCATAATATTAAAAATGTAAGCTAGTTCAGGGTTACGAGTTTGAGAAATAGCTGTGAAGTTTTGTAGATCTTTGAGAGTATTTGGTGAAATGGGTTTGCCTGGACTTCTAACCTCAATTTTCTCAGGGGTTATATAAAGCTCAACTTTGGCGCTTCTAATTGAATAATCGCGATGAATTATTGCATTAATAATTACTTCACGAATAACATCAGGAGGGAAATGTGATGCCTTTTCTCTTGTAAAGTCAGATCGATTAATGCTTTCAGGAATAACCTTCTTTGCCCATTCTTTTACTTTGTCAGGAACAAGGATTAATGCATCATCGAAACTTACTGTATCTGGTTCCTCTCCTCCTCCGTAATCAACTTTGACCTTAACCGAAGCTTGTGGATATTTATCTCTCGGATTACTTCCAAATAACAATATGCAATCACCAGTTGGTATGATTTCATTAGTTTTTTCATCTACCACCAATAGATCTTTGCTAATTAAATCTTTCCTAAGATCGTCTGAATTAAAACTATATTTCTTCTTTGTTTTGGATATGTATAATTCAAGTGCTTCTTGTGATAAAGATTCAATGTTGGCATTTTTCACTGGCTTTTGTAATGGCCCTGTTACAATTGCTTTTGCATTTTCTTCTTTCCAACTTTCTTGTTCAACCCAATCATTAAAATTTTTATTAAAATCAAGTATTTCTCGATGAAGGTCCTTATCAAAAGGCAAAACTTTTGCTTTAAATTCAACCTCTAACAGTTTTTTACCACCTCTTGCTTTTGAATTCAATTCCTGAACACCATACCACACTTTCTTTATACGGGCGTTACCAATTCTTTCAGCACAACAAAGTTTTGGAAATTTTCTTGCTTTGGGACCACAAGGTTCCAATGTGGCAAATAACCAACAATCTGAAAGATCTTTTGCCCGAAATTTTTTATCTATTAGAGTATATTCTGCATGATCGCCTTCACGAAACTCACCTCTACAGGCTGTTTCATAAGTACCATCAGGAAATACTAGTACAGCGCCTACTCTGGGACTTGGAGTGTCTTTGTTGATCTCGTCTTTTGAATCTTTCATCACTCTGATCGCTTCCTGCATATAAAAGCGAGGCTCTTTCCTTTTATCTTCTATGACTCTTTCTTTTGCCATAATTTGGTTTGTAATTATTCATCTTCCGCTAAAAGCATCAATTCTAATTCACTCGTGAACTTATCCTCCAAGAGTTTCCCATTTCGTAAATGATCAAAAAATACAACATACGAACTTGGACTTAGAAAATGATAATGATATGACTCTTTAATTTTCTTGGCTTTTATTTCTTTATTCAAATTTTCAAAATGAAGTTTGGCGTATTTATTCTTGGCTTTATTTTCATCACTTGCATCATTGTCAGCTTTTATTTCAACAACAATAAAATGAGACTGATTTTTGTGTTTTAATTTTATAAAAAAATCGGGGTTAAAGCTTTGTATTTTCGAATGTTTGCCACCAACGCTGGTTATTGAATACTCTATTGAATAAAATGCCATATCACGAGATTTAATCCATGAATCGATAATTTGAGCATTTTCATTTTTGCATAAATGTTCAATGAACTTTCTTTCGGGTTCTCCTTTTGTAAAAACTATATCTAAAGGGGTTTTAATAATGAATGAGTTAATTTCTTTTGATGAACTTTTCGGGAAACTTTCATCTTCAATTACAGCGTTTAAAATTTCTCTGTTTTCAACTTCAAGCTCTGTTGAGTAATTGGAAGAATAAAATACAGTAGAATTGTGCCTTAAATTGCCAACTGCAATACTTTCTTTCTCAATGGTTTTAGTTGATATAATAAATGGCTCCTTAGCCTTCCTTTCATACACCGTTGTTTTGCCTGACTTACGGAGCAGAGTATTAAAACTGCTCAGAATTTTCTGCATATTTTTTTCAATAAGGCGATCTCCTTTGATACCTACCCTATCCGTTGAATTTCGAATGATATGTCGTATTTCATCTTTAGGTGGAAGTTTTTCTTTTGAATAATTACCCGTAGGCAATTTTAAGATTTTCCCTTCCCATTCTCTTAATTTCAATTCATCATGAATTTTGTTTACAATCCACTCAATCGTATATGTATTGTAAAGAATTAGAGTGTTCTTTGAACTAATACCACCAGACAAATCAGTATATTCGGTATCTTTTTCTGTTTCTTCAACTTGTGATTGTAATTCAATAAAACCTTTTGTGTAATCAAATTCTTTATGTTCTTTGTTTGATTCTTTTTCGATTGCCTCTTTTTCGTAATTTATTTGATGCATATCAAAATGGAATTTAGCTCTATCTCCTTCTTTTATCGAAGAAGATATAAGTTTCATCTCAATTTCTAGTATTTCATCAACTAAACCCTTAATGCTTCTGGACCATGCATCGTGATTAAATACCCTAACTTTAGGTTGTGGAGTTTGATATTCGGCTGGTATTCTTAATCCTCTTCCTAAGACCTGTGCTATCAGCAACTTTGAATTAAAAGCACGGTCTTCCATCGGAACAATCTGAAAAACATTTTTAACATCCCAACCTTCTGTAAGCATTGAGACAGAAACAATCCACTCAACTTCATTTTCTTTATTGTCTACCTCTTTTAGTTTTCTGGCATTTGCTTTATGCTCATTTGCAGAAGTAACAATTAGAACTTTGTCTTCGCAAGTCTCGACAGGTATAGATTCTTTTTCACAGAGTTTTTCAATTAACCAAGAACGCAATTGTTTTGCCTTTAATATGTCTTTTGTAACCAGAATCGTTAATGGTTTAACTTTTCTATATGTATTTTTATTTTGTTGATGGTTATCGTATATTTCCTGAAATTTAATATCATCGTCTGCCTCCTCATTTTTGCTTACATAGTCAACCATTTTTATCATTTTATCATCAACGGCTTGTCGTAAAGAATACCGATAGATAACATCATTAAAATACTCATCCTGGATATAGGTTGTACCAGAAAATCCAATTGAATATTTAAAATTGTATTCATCACTAAGTAAAAATTCTTTCCATTTTTTTATACTCTTGCTTTCATTATCACGACCATCAACAGGATTAAAAATATGATGTGCTTCATCGTTTAAAACTAATGTGCGTGCGCCATTCCCTATAAAACTATCTTTAATAGAAGAACCTGTTCTTTCATACACTGCATGAATGTTTTCAATGCAAATATCACCTTCCTTGATTGTGATATCGGCTGTTTTAATTGATGGATTTTTGATTTTACTGTTTTCAGGAATTGATTTTAGTAAGGCAGAGTCTTCGGAAAGTTTTCGGAATTTTTCCATCAAGCCATCTTCGATAGTAAGGGATGGACAAAGAACAAGAACTCTGTCAACAATGCCTAATCCAAGCATTATTTGAGCAATACCATAAATCACGTAGCTTTTACCTGTGCCAGTTGCCAAATCAATAGTTGCAGACATTTTTCGATTCATTTGCAACTTACTTTCATATTCATCAATGCTATTGTAGCGTGTTTTGAGTTCAACCATTTTAGGGTTTAACCAATTCTCACGTATTAAATCATTAATTGAATTGTATAACCCCGAAGCCATAAAAATTATTGATTTAATAATTGCTTCTTTCTGATATTGACGATTGCTGCATAAAATGTCCAAAAATCTGTCCCATTCTGCAATATTGAGTGCTGCAGGATTGAAGTTATTCGAAACTTGTAAAACAAGATCGGCAGTCTTGTATGTTTTTATTTCTTGTACCATTATTCCAACTTAAATTCTTCTTTAAATTCATTTCCGTAAATGTCAACATAAATAAGCATCAACCTTTTCCCACACTCTTTTTTGGGAATTGCGGGTAATTGTATCTGACTCATGTGCTTTAAACCTTCTTTAATATTTTCAACAGATTCTTCTTCGGCTGTCTTTTTTTTCTTTTTAGGCAATAGATCTTGAGCAAAATAGTACGTATCCATATCAAAGGTTTCTCCATCAAAATCATTGTCTATCAAAATCATTGCTAAGCTTTCAAAATTTGCCATATCTCTGTTGGTTTCTTCTTCGCTGAAATCAGAAAGAAACTTGCTTATAGTTATTTGGTACTCGCCAGATTTTTCTCTTAGTTCGCTTTTCACTTCAGGTTGCCTGATGAAATGGAAGCCAATAGCATCTTCTAAGTCGTTCACATTGCTTTTACTTTGTGGTTGCCTGAATTTTTTGAACTGAACCTTGTGTAATTCGCGAATTATGTGGTAAGGTACTTTCAGAAAATAGTAACGTACTTTATCTATTTCATAATAATCGCTTATAAAATCTACATAACTGGCAGGAGCAATGATATAAACTCTCTTCCCTGCTTTATTTCCTAAATGACTGTGCAGATTATGCAAAAATTCTTCATCTACAGAACTGTCCTTAAATTTCCAGTATTGCCAAACGATAACATTGTAACCGTCTTTTTTCTCACCATCAATTTGAATTCCACTAATTGTTTTTTTCTTTGGTTCTACTTCAAAAAGATTCATTACGAAATCAGAATATTCCTTTTGTTTTAAATCGAATATTTTTGCAAGGTCATAATGACCAGTATTTACAGTAATAAAGCTTTTTGCATCTTTTCCATACTCCTTTTTAAGGTCTAAAGCTTTATTTTGTTTTATATTTAATAGTCGTTTTTGAATTGTGTAAAAAGACAGCTTTCCAATGTCACATACAATCCATTTACGATTTGTTTTTTCAGCAACAGCGGCAGTTGTTCCGGAACCCCCAAAAAAATCAAGAATGATATCTCCTTCTTTAGTTGAGGCTTCAATTATTCTTTTAAGTAATTTTTCCGGTTTTTGTGTTGGATAACCAGTTCCTTCAACAGATGTGAAGGAATAAGTTCCAACGCCATAATCGTTGAAAGCTTTAGCTATTTCATCTTTTCCAATCCAAGTACTCCATGCAGGTTGCGGCCTGTTTTCTTTAGCATTTTCTAATGCCTCCTCCTTAGTCAAATTTGGATTATTGCATATGTATGTTTTGAGAAATCCTTTACCACCACTACTTTCTTGCCTACGAGTATAATACCAACCATCTTTATCTTTTGCTAAACTTTTTTTTATGTAATCAGAATACCCAAGGCGTGAAGGTGGTTTAAAATAAGCTTCAGGTGATTTATAACAAAAAATCGTTTCATGTGCCTTGGGATAAAATTTGCCAGCACCCATAAGACCACATACCCAAATAATTTCACTGAATAAATACTCAGGAAATATTTCATCCAAAATAGTCTTAACGTAATGACCTTTTTTTGCATCTAAATGAACATAAATCGTAGCATCCAATGACAATATTGATTTCGCAACAATCAATCTTCGTCTTAGAAACTCAATGAAATCAGCACCTTTTGATTTATCTGTATAAACAATTTGTTTATTTTTTGAAAAATCACTATCAGTCCCAAATGGAGGGTCAATATAAATTAGTTTAACCTTGCCTTTAACTTTATCTTTAATTAAAGGGTCTTTATTTTCATAAATCGTTTTAAGAAATTGTAAGTTATCTCCAAAAGCAATAATATTTCTCCAACCATCTTTCCATCGCTCTCTTTTACCGTTGTATATTTTTTCAATTTGTAATGGTACAGGAAACACACCATCCTCATTGGCAAGAATATCTTCTCTACGCATTTTACCGCCATAAACTAATTCATATTCCTTTTGCTTAACAGGGAAAAGCTTGTATTTATAATCCTCCGGAATGGTTTCACCCTTTTGCAATCTTTCAATTAAATCGCTTATATCTTGCTGTGATAATTTCATATTTATTTTTTATATAAAAGTCCTTCTGTCTGAAAACTAAAATGGTGATTTCTGGTCACTATAATATGGTCAATAACTTGTATGCCAAGAATTCTTGCTGCTTCACAAAGTTGATTCGTCAATTTAATATCTTCAACCGATGGCTTTGCATCGTCTGCAGGGTGATTGTGAATAAAAATAATCCCGGCTGCTCTGTCAGAAATTGCATCTACAAATATTTCTCGTGGGTGTACAATACTAAAATTTACAGTGCCTTTGAAAACCTCGCGTTTTTCAATTAAAGCCGAAGCTCCGGTTAGTGTAATTGTTAGAAAATATTCTTGTTTTTTATCCCTAATATCTTTTACCAACGCTAGAACATCATCAGTATTTTGAATTTTCTTTTCCTCCTTTATTAAATAGCGTTTCGCCAATTCAAATGCAGAAAGTATCTGCCCTGCCTTTGCTTTGCCAATACCTTGAATTTTAGTTAGTTTTTCTAAGGTAATATTTTCCTTTTCGGTTTCAATTACTTTCAAGATGTCTTTTGCAAGCGTTGAAACATCTCTGCCAATAGTTCCGCTACCGAGTAATACCATTAACAATTCATGGCTTGTCAATGCTTGAATACCTCGTGCAGCAATTTTTTCACGGGGTTTGTCAATATTTGGTATGTCGGAAAGTTTTTTCACTCTAAAATTTAGAATTTAAAATACGAATATAGATATTGTTCTCCATTTGTGTGTAATGAAATTGCACTCATTGAGAAAGCTTTGGTTTGTGTGTCGGCTTTTCTGAAGAATAGAATATTTACTTTAAACGCTACCCTCTCACCTTCTCAGAGCGTATTAAAAGGTAAATATCGGAAATAATAGTCAAACAAAAAATCTAAAAATCAGGGGCCGCATTCATTTTTTTTTAGGGTAAGGTGCGACAAATTTAATTTTTGGGTATCAATGAACAATACAGGCCATTAACTCAGCCTTACTGCATGTCAACGCAATAAACTGCTGTTTGGCCTAAGTTTTAAACTTAAAAATAATGACTTATGCGCATCAAGCAACAAGCACCATTTAAAAAATATGATCGCATTATAAGCCCAAACGGTTCGCGCTTACCCAAAAACAATTCGCCCCCACAAAAAAATGATGCACCACCATGAGAAAATGATGCACCACCATGAAAAAATCATGCACCACCATGAGAAAATCATTCACCACCGTGAAAAAATGATGCACCACCATGAGAAAATCATTCACCACCATGAAAAAGTCATTCACCCTTGCAGGTTTATCATTTTATTTAGCGCGGCGGTTAAAAAAATCACTTACTAATTAAAAAAATCAATTATTTATTCATTAAAACCATTTTATTATGCAAACAAATCAAAACATAGCCGACAAATTATTAAAATACAGCATTTGTATTGATAATGCCAGAAGCGATCGTGACATCCAATCCAAATTAAGTGCTTTTGGTTATACTGCCGAAAAATTAACTATTGGAAAAACCATGTGGGAAGTATGCGACGTACTGGTAAAAACACAGATTAAAGAATATGGAGATCAGTTTGAAGCTACCAACGTATTAAATGCACTGTGGAAAACGGCTGAAAATGCCTATATAAATTCGCTGAAAATAGCTCGCGTTGCTTTTGTGGATGATGCTTCGGCTCAGGCAGCACTTTTGCTGAACAACAAACGTAAAGATAGTTTATCGGGCTGGTTACAACAAAGTGAAAGCTTTTATGCAAATTTAATAGCCAGTGAATCGTTTAAAACCCGTATGAGTGCTTATGGTTATACCAATGAAAAGCTATTAGCCGAACAGCAGCAAATAACCAATCTAAAAACTGCCAAGTTGAATCAGGAAAAAGAAAAAGGGCAGGCTCAACAAGCAACGCTTAACCGTGATAAAAAGATGGACGAACTGGATGCCTGGGTAAGCGATTTTATTGTTATTGCACGCGTTGCCCTTGCAGAAACCCCACAATACCTTGAGAAACTGGGAATTTTAGAGCGATCGGAATAAAGACCACATTCATTTCGACACCCTTCGACTACATCTCAACTGCGCTCGATGTGACAATTTCAGGTCAGTTCGAGCTCGTCGAGAACTGCATTTACCAGCTCGATGTGACAATTTCAGGTCAGTTCGAGCTCGTCGAGAACTGCATTTACCAGCTCGATGTGACAATTTCAAGTCAGTTCGAGCCCCAATAAGCAACATAAAATTCAGTAAAAGATAAGCGGTTCCGAAATTTCGGAACAGCTTTCTTTTTGAATGAATATCATGAGATTAGGTTTATCAAACTGAATTTTGGCAATTAAATTACAAATTTCATTACCACATTATAATTTCAGTTTCATAATATGACAGATGCGGATTAATATTTTTAAATTTCTGGATGCTGTATGCTAAAATATCAATGTTTTATTTTATTATATGGTATTTCAGAGGCATCGATGCGGATATGATCTGAATTATTATCCAATAATTACTTAATAATTCTAAACCCCAAATCGCTACTTGATTCATTAAGGTAACCTCTATGTCGGTGATAAACACGACTGTAATCAGAATTTACAAAAAAAGAACCACCGCGAATTACCCGATTGGATCCGCTAGCCGGACCCTGAGGATTGTTTTGAGGACTATCGGCATAGTAATAGAAATAATACCAGTCACTGCACCATTCCTTCACATTACCACTCATATCATAAATACCCAGTTCATTAGGAGCCTTTTTACCAATGGGATGGGTTACATTGCTGTTTCCATTATACCAGGCAACATCACCAATAATATTACTTCCGCTAAAGGTTTTGGAAGTGGTATTGTTTCCTCCTCTGGCCGCAAATTCCCATTCGGCTTCTGTGGGCAAACGGCCACCGGCCCATATTGCAAATGCATTGGCCCCATACCAGGTTACTTGTACCACGGGATAATCTGCTTTCCTGCTTTTAGGAATAAATTTGCCATCCACATACACAATTTCACATTCAGGATCAACCATCTGGATATATTCCGTTCCATTAAAACTGCCATTACTATTACATCCAATATTGTTTAAAAAATCACAATAATTACTATTGGTTGTTTCATATTTACTCATTTGGAAACTACCTACGCTTACCGTGTGAATCGGTTTTTGATCATCCAACCCTAAAGTGCTGCCCATCTGCATTGTACCGCCACTTACCTGAACCATTTCCATAAATATACCCGAAACAAACTGCAGAACCTCTCCATAAGCTGTCCCCTTTTGATTTGTAGCATAAGCAACTACATAATAAACTGTTTGAGGATCTAAATCGTTCATGTCGGAACTGAAGCTGTTTGACACAATTTCATCAGCAGTATAACCTAAATTATTTTCTAAACTGGGATTCACATTTAAACTCCAACATACTCCAACTGCAGCAAAAGTTCCATTTCCGGTATTTAAAATCACACCGCCAGAAGATGCAGTATTGGATGTAATATGTTCTACTTCGGAAGTTGTCAGGGTTGGAAGAAATATTTCAATGGTTTCAAAAGATTTCACTTCGCCATATCCGGTTCCCACACTATTCGTAGCATATGCACAATAATAATATTTTGTTTTTTCTGATAAGCCATCAAGCATACTGATAAAAGAACCCATGCCGGTACCATCCGATGTAAAACCCAAATTATTTTCTAAGGTTGGGTTATTCGTCAAACTCCAACAAACTCCTCTTATTGTAACCGTTGCATTACCGTTACTAATAACATTTCCACCAGCTTTCGCTGAAACATCACTCACATTCGTCGCAATAGTTGTAGTTACTGTTGGTTTATTAAGGGCTAAGGTACTGAAGGACTTAACCATGCCGTAAGTCGTTCCCTTTTCATTCGTCGCATAGGCTCTGGCATAATAAACCGTTCCCTGAGTCAGACCACTTACAGCAGCTGTAAACTCACCCAAGCCGCTTCCATTCGTTGTATAGCCCATATTGTTTTGCAGGGAAGGAGCTTCAGAGGTACCCCAACAAATGCCTCTTGCCGTAACAGTGCCATTTCCTGTTCCAATAACATTTCCACCGATTTTCGCTGAGTTTATGGTGATCTCTGTAATATTGGTTGTATTTACCTCAGGAGGTGTAATTGCAATAGTAGTAAACTGTTTTATTTCACCATAACTGGTTCCGGCCTGATTGATGGCATAAGCAGTTATATAATATTTTGTACCATCAAACAGTCCTGCAATGATGCTCACAAAGCTACCTGTACCGGTACCATTGTCGGTGTGTCCCAAACTAGTTCCCATTGTAGGATTACCTGTGATATTCCAGCACACTCCTCTGGAAGTAACATGACCATTTCCTTCACCAGTTACCTCGGATGTAATTTGTGCAGAATTTACGGTAACATTAGAAATGATTCCTGTTATTACCACCGCGGAAGTAATTGGCACTGTTGAAAACTGTTTAACAATTCCATAACTGTTCCCAATTGCATTAGTTGCATAGGCTCTGACATAATAGGTTCTACCCTGAACAAGGTTTGTAATTTCACTGACAAAGCTACCAGTTCCACTTCCATTGGACGTTTGACCGAGTTTACTTTCAAGCGATGGATTTTGACTTTGGCTCCACACAACTCCCCTATTAAGAATTGGTGAACCACCATCCTGAGTTACTACTCCCCCACTTCTTGCACTGGTAATAGTAATATTTGACACATCATTCGTAAGTACGATTGGAGGGCCGGTTGTAGAAGTCCTAATCGAGTCCTGAGCACTGTATATTGTTAAAGTTGCAGTAGTTATATATGCCCGAATATAATAAATTGTATTCGAATTTAAATTGCTTAGTAAACTGGTAAAAGTACCTGCCTGATGAAGAGCTCCTTTTGAAGTTTTAAAATCATTAATGGTTGGGTTTTGATCCACACTCCAACAATGGCCATGTTCAATAATTATTAAATCACTAATTTCAGTTATGGTTGTAGTTATTTGAGCACTTTGGTAGCTAACGTTAGTAGAGCTGGTTTGTCCGAATAACACTTTGTTCTTTTCAATATCCTTTTCATCGGAAAATTTCTGGCAGGAAACAATCAAAAACAGTGAACTAATTATAAAATAAATAATTTGTTTTTTCATGACCAGTCCATACTTTTAATTCTTGGTTATTAATGGAGTAGGCTAATTTAAATAAAAAAATTATATATTCAATCAACATCCAAATGAAGAATTATTGAATAGTCAAAATAATGATGTTCGTGGATTAATAATATTATAAATTTGTAACGAAACTCCGAATCAGACATTCTAAATTTTTAAATATGAATTCTGATCGAAGGGTATGAACAAAAATGTTTATGCCTCCCGAATCCTGCGGAGCAGGACGAATTGGAAAGGTGAAACGATGAAATCAAAAGCTGAAGATCTTTGGCTGAAAGCATCTGTAATAGGTAGCTTATGGGCTTCGGTAGAAATAATATTAGGTAGTTTTTTTCATAACCTGCAATTACCCTTTGCAGGCACATTACTTGCTATTTTTTCGGTAATATTTATCGTCGCGAGCCAACAATTATGGAGCGAAACAGGAATTATCTGGCGTGCCGGACTTATCTGCGCCATTATGAAATCTATTTCGCCGAGTGCCGTAATTCTGGGTCCAATGACCGGGATTTTCCTAGAAGCCATCGTACTGGAATTGTTCATTTTTATTTTTGGGCGAAATTTACTGGGATACATAATTGCCGGATCTATTGCGGTATTAAGTGCATTGGCTCATAAAATTTTTACATTATTGCTCATTTATGGCTGGGACTCGGTCAAGATACTTGCTAACCTTTATCGTTATGCAATGAAACAAATCAGGGTTGAAAGCATCAATCCAATGGATGCTTTGATTATCCTGATAGCTGGCTATTTGATTTTAGGAATTTTCGCAGCAATTACCGGATTTTTTATTGGTAAAAAAGCAAAATCAGAAAAAACATATTCCAAAATCAAGATTAGTTCCACTTCTGAAAATCCTGACCTCTTTTACAATTTAAAAGAATACCAAAAATATTCATTATGGATTTTAACTATTAATCTGGTTTACATTGTATCCGCATTATTTATCCTCAATAACTACAGTTTAATATTCGGTTTTGTCGCCACCCTGATTTATATTGGTTTTCATGCATTGAGGTATAAGAATTCGTTTCGTCAATTTAAAAGGCCATTTTTGTGGATGCAACTCTTAATACTTATCATCTTATCCATATTCTTTCATTCAGGTTCAGAGCCTAACATTAGTTCAAATTTCGCAGGATTGTTGATGGGTACAAATATGTCGTTGCGTGCAATAATTGTGATTTTAGGTTTCTCGGCAATTAGTGTAGAATTGAGAAATCCACTCGTTAAAACCTTATTGCACAAGCGAGGCCTTTCACAATTATACAATTCGCTCGGATTGGCATTTTCCGCCTTACCTTCTATTTTAGACAATGTTTCAAAACCTCAAAACATGTTTAAAAAACCGTTTAAAACCATCGGAGAAATTTTACTTCACGCTGATCACTTGTTAAGTATTTTTAAAGATCCGCCAAATGAATAAAATAACAATAATTAGTGGCCAGAAACAAAGTGGAAAAACTACCTATCTGGTCAATTTCCTAAAAATAAATAAAGCAGACGGAAATAATTACGAAGGCTTTGTTGCCCTTGGCACATTTAAAAATGGCGTCAGAAATTCTTTTAGTTTAATAAATATCTCAACAAATGACGAAATGCTCTTTATGAATTCGGAACCTATTTCAAATGCACCAAAACAGGGAAAATTTTACATAAACCCTGAGGGAATTGCTTTTGGCGAAAATATTTTAAAAAAGGCACTTAACTCTGATTGCAAAGGAGTTGTGATTGATGAAATAGGCCCATTGGAACTAAACAATGAAGGATGGGCCGGGCAATTTAAATTATTATTAAATACGGATAAAGAAATTGTCATAACAGTAAGAACTTCTTTAATACAACGTGTGATTTCTTTTTTTGAGCTAAAGAATTTTGTAATAATTCGTATTTAGAAACACAAAAGATCTCATTTTTTGTTCTCATTTTCAGTTTCATATAAACTCTATAATTAAAAGCAATACAATCACCTATATCAAATTAGTTATTATATTTGATATAGTATTCATATCATACTGATCTTAAATGTTTGAAATAAAGTACAATTATGAAACTCATGACGGTAAGGATGTCATTTTCCGGGAGTTAACTGGAGAAATAACGATTCTAATCATAATTGAATCCTTTCAATTCTTAATATCTCAAAAAAAAATCAGCAAACAATGTGTTGGTATTATCACCGATACGACTAACGCAAAGATGAATGTAAAAATTTCTGAACTCAAAGAAATATATAATTACTTGCGAAAAAGTCCTGAACTGCAAAATATAAAGTTGGCAATTATTGTAAATACACCTGGAAAAACAATTCTACCGATGACTGCCATGAGGACATTCACAAATATCAGAATACAGCCATTTAGCGGTCAAAAGGCTGCCATAAAATGGATACTCAGATGAAGTATTCGTAATTTTTTACTACACTAATATCTTATTTTTCAATTTATTAATTACATCGTTTATTTAGAAGAGGTTTATATTTTAAATCTAGCTTTATAGATATGTAACTATTGAAGATATTTTGTAAATTTATAAACTGATTCGTGTTTCACATGAACGACTAAAAAGATTTGAACACCTTCAAAAACCTGATTATGCTAATCCAACTCATCAACTTCAGCATCAAGAATAAGTTTATCGTTATCCTCTTTACATTGACCATAGCGGCTTTTGGTATTTTTTCAGTCACACAGATACCGGTAGGTGCTGTGCCCGACATCACCAATAATCAGGTTCAGGTAATCACAACTTCAGGGAACTTATCAACGCAGGATATTGAGCAGTTTATCACCTATCCTGTCGAGCTGGAAATGGCCAACCTCCCGGGCGTAATAGAGATCCGTTCCATTTCTAAATTCGGACTTTCGGTGGTAACCATCGTTTTTGAAGATAAGATGGGAACCTATTTGCCCCGACAATTAATTGCCGAAAAAATCAAAACCGCCTCTGCCAATATCCCTGAAGGATTCGGGGTACCTGAAATGGGACCAATCACTACAGGTTTAGGCGAAATTTATCAATACATCCTTGATTTAAAACCCGGTTATGAAGATCGCTATACCCCAATGCAATTGCGTACCATACAGGATTGGATTGTTAAACGACAGCTTTCAGGAATTCCGGGAGTGGTTGAAGTAAATACCTGGGGTGGATTCCTTAAACAATACGAAGTTGCCATAAATCCCGAGCGTTTACGTTCCTTTAATATTACCCTGATCGAAGTATTTGAAGCCCTAAATAAAAACAACAATGTTGCCGGTGGCGCCTACATCGAAAAACAAAACCAAAGTTATTTTATTAGAGGTGACGGGATGATGAAATCGATGGAAGATATAGGTTCTGTCGTGATAAAAAACAATGGGAATATTCCGGTACTTATCAGAGATGTAGCGGTAGTGCATGAAGGACACGCCAATCGTTTTGGTGCCATTACTGCCAATGGAGAAGGCGAAAAGGTATTGGGACAGATTATGATGCTCAAAAATGCCAACTCTAAACTTGTAATAAACGAAGTAAAAAAGCGTGTGGCAGAAGTTCAGCAATCCTTGCCTGAAGGCATTTTCATCAACCCGATTTTGGAGCGCAGCGAACTCATCGCAAAAACCTCATTCACCATTGCCGAAAATTTAATCTTAGGTTGTTTGATCGTCATGATCATTGTCATTGTATTGTTAGGAAACATCCGTTCAGCCTTGGTCATTGCTTCCATGATTCCACTTTCCCTGCTATTCACGCTATCACTGATGTATATTTTCGGAATCGACGCCAACTTAATGAGTTTGGGAGCCCTCGACTTCGGAATTATCATCGACGGTGCCGTAATTATTGTCGAATTTATAGCCATTAAGATAACCGTGAATAAGGATAAATATGATCATTCTGAAAAAGAAGAACGCGTTCTTTTGATTGATAAAATCACCTTTGACGGTGCCTCGAAAATGATGAGTTCGGCTGTGTTCGGTCAAATCATCATCCTTATTGTTCTGATTCCGATTTTATCACTGAGCGGTGTCGAAGGCAAGATGTTTCGTCCCATGGCACTATCGTTCAGTTTTGCCATACTCGGTGCGATGCTTTTTGGTTTGACCTGGTTGCCTGTAATTTCATCTTTATTTTTAAAACCGGTTAAGGAAAAAAAGAAGAATCTTTCAGATTGGATCATGAACACTGCCTATCGGTCGTACTGCCCTGTGATTAAATGGTCGTATAAGCATAAAAGAATTGTACTTGGAATGGCAGTTGCCTCCTTAATTTTTACCGGAATTTTATTTTCACGCATGGGTGGCGAATTCGTACCAACGTTGGATGAAGGTGATTTTGTAATTCAACCCGTATTAAAAACGGGAACCTCACTCTCGAAAACAATCGAGCTTACGACCCGTATGGAAAATATTCTGATCGATAACTTTACCGAAGTGGATCAAATCGTTTGTAGGATCGGTGCTGCTGAAGTGCCCACCGATCCCATGTCGATGGAAGAAATTGACATGATCATCAAACTTAATCCCAAAAATGAATGGGTTAAAGCAAAAAGCAAAGAAGAACTGGCAGAAAAATTCAAAGAGGCTTTATCCATAATTCCCGGTATCGATTATGAATTTACCCAGCCAATCGAAATGCGTTTTAACGAGCTGATTACTGGCGTTAGGGCCGATATTGCCATCAAAATATTTGGCGAAGATCTTGATTATTTAAACGATCAGGCTCAGCGAATAAAGGATATGATTGCCGATATTCCCGGCGCAGCAGATATCATTCTGGAAAAAACAGCAGGGCTTCCGCAAATGAGCATTAAATACAATCGCGATAAAATAGCCTATTATGGATTGACAGTTGAAGATTTGAATAAATATCTGACCATGGCTTTCGGTGGAGAAATGGCAGGGAGTATTTTTGAAGGTGAAAAAAAGTTTGATGTTGTAATACGTCTTCAAAAGGATTTCAGAACCGATATCGGTGATATTGACCAATTGAACGTGAGTTTAGCAAACGGAAATCAAATACCCTTGAACGAATTGGCTCAAATAGAATATACCACAGGCCCCGCTAAAATTTCGCGCGACAATACGCATCGCCGGGTTGTGGTAAGCGTGAATGTGCGGAACCGCGACCTTCAATCGGTTACTGAAGATATCCAGGCCCGAATTGATAAAAATGTCAGGCTCGAACCCGGGTATTATATTGCTTACGGAGGGCAGTTTGAAAACCTTCAAAATGCTACAAAACGCCTGATGCTTGCTGTTCCGATCTCGCTGCTTCTTATATTCATTTTCCTTCACTTTGCTTTCAAATCGATCAAAGAAGCCACCATGATTTTTACCGCGGTACCCTTATCGGTTGTTGGCGGGGTTTTCTTTTTATGGCTTCGCGACATGCCTTTTAGTGTTTCTGCAGGAATCGGGTTCATCGCATTGTTTGGGGTGGCAGTTCTGAATGGAATTGTATTGATTGAACACCTGAAAGAATTGAAAAAACAAGGGATGAAAGATATGCGCGAACTCATCCTCAAAGGAACCCGTGAACGTTTGCGTCCGGTATTACTCACTGCAGCAGCTGCTGCATTAGGATTTCTACCCATGGCGATCTCCACTTCATCAGGAGCCGAAGTTCAACGACCCCTCGCAACGGTAGTAATCGGGGGACTGGTAACCTCTACCCTACTCACCATGATTGCGTTGCCTTTGCTTTATGCCATATTTATAGATGTAACAGGCATTCAACTCAAGCCCTTCAAATTTAAACGATCTCATTAAAAAATTTTTAAATATCCTGATTCTCATGGAAAACAATATTAAAAATTGCAGCTTGTTCCCAACTTCTTTCAACAAATTAAAAAGGATCATACATTTTCAAATCCCGACTTTGTTAATCATAACGATTGCAATGATGGGATGTGGCACTGCACCTGAAGTAGTGCAAGAATCGGAAATAACTCATCATTTGATAATTGTCACAAAAGAGCAATACAAGGGAGAACAAATGCAAATGGGCGAAGTTCAATCCCATTTATTTGAAGAAATTGTAAAAACAAATGGGCGCATAGTAGCATCTTCTGATGGGATGGCCGAAGTAAATACCTTTATCCCGGGAATTGTGAAATCGCTAAAACTGATGGTGGGCGATTATGTAAATAAAGGGCAGCTTTTATGCAGCATCGAAAGCAATGAAGTAATTATAATTCAGCAGGAATTTAAGGAACTTAGCGCCAGTTTAAAAAGCCTAAAAGCAGATTATGATCGAATGACCATTTTAATCAGGGAAAACATTGCCTCGCAAAAAGAGTTTGTCACCATCGAAAGTGCATACCACAGTGCATTGGCCAAATATAGCGGACTAAAATCACGATTAGAATTATTAAATTTGTATTCCGATAAACTTGAAGCAGGCGAGATCACTTCTACCTTCAATATTCATGCACCCATCAGTGGTTATATTTCAAAGCAAAACTGCACTCTGGGTCAGTCGATCGACCCGCAAAATACCCTGATGGAAATTGTGGACATCAACAAACTTCATTTGCAATTATATATTTACGAAAAAGATATTTTAAAGCTGAACAAAGGCCAAACCCTTCGGTTTTACAGCCCTCATTTAAGTGATAAAATTTTTACGGCCACCTTGAGCCAAACAGGCAGGTCCATCGATCCTGAAACTAAAACCATTGAATGCATTGCAAAAATAGCCAAAGGCGATGCCGAACCTTTTGTAAATGGAATGTTCATGATGGTAGAAGTGGTCAGCAATCAGTTTGAAGCTATGGCCTTACCCAACGATGCACTCCTAAAATCGGGAGACGATTTTTATATTTTAGTTAAAGAAAAGGAAGATGCCGAAAACTACTATTTCAAACAGATCATCGTTAAAACAGGGATCACCCAAAACGGATTTACACAAATTGAATTAAAAGAAGAAGCCCCTCAAATTTTAATTAAAGGACTTTATAATTTGCAGCTTAATTAGTGAATTGGCAGGTTGGGAAATAGGTAAATTGGTGGACTTTTAAAGTATTACTTGGTACTTATTGCTAATGTGGCAAAACCTACATTCTACATTATATATTTTACATTCTACATTCGAAATATTTTCCTAAATTTATTCTTTGAAAATCTTTCCGCTCAGGATGAAATTAGTTGATTAAAGATTTTCGCTCCCCCACAATTATTGAATTAAGATTAATTTGAATGGAAGATAATTAAAGGGATTGATAATCAAATAGATAGTGGATGGACATTAATTTAATCGGAAATAAAATCAGACTTACAAATACAGTATCAACGGAAATCGATAGTATTATTGAATTTGAAAATTCAAATAAACAATTTGTAAATCAATATCCAAAAGATAAGCATATAGCATTACTTAATGACAATGATTGCTTACATTTATCGATAAAGCGCTTGGATACTGAAAAATTAATAGGACACATGATAATTTTCGGACTATTTAATCAAAACAAAGTTATTGAATTTAGGCGACTTACAATAAATGAAAAGGGATTAGGATTCGGTAGAGAAGCGATAAGATTACTAAAGAAATTATGCTTTGACAAACTCGGATTTCATAGATTATGGCTTGATGTTTATGATGATAATGATATAGCTATAAAGTTATATGAATCAGAAGGATTTATAAAAGAAGGTACATTACGTGAAAATATTAAAACAGAGTATGGATACAGGTCTCAAAGAATATACTCGATATTAGAAAATGAAAATAAATCCTTCGCACAACATACGTTATAAAATTTTGCCGACACATTAATTATTCAAGTGTTGTAGCCACTGTCATGGTGCTTATGGCAGGCAAGCTGATAGGAATTCGCTTCGTACTCCTGCACCACACCATTAATTGCGATATTACACAGATGAGTGCATATCAAAAATCAGATAAACTTCAACTTCAACGTCGGGCTCTTATCCCTATTCATCTTAATATTTAACATAAAATTAATTTTTGGGTTTTCAGATTATCTCACAAAACACAATGCTTGTCGATTTTAATTGGATTAATTAGCTCTTTTTCCCATCTTTGAAATATAATTAAATAAAAAGAACGACCAATGAAACGAAACTTTTTCAATTCAATCTATGGATTGGCGATTATATTCTTTTTTGTTGCTAACAGTTTACAAGCACAAATTGTTGATATTGATTTATTAAAAGGCCTCAAACCACGAAGCATCGGCCCGGCCGGAATGAGCGGCAGGGTAACTGCCATCGATGTGATTAAAAATCAACCCGGTGTTATTTATATAGGTTCAGCCTCAGGCGGGGTGTGGAAATCTACCAGTGGAGGCGTACAATGGGAACCATTATTTCAGGATCAGGATTTTGCATCCATAGGTGCGATTACAATTGATCAAAATATTCCCGATATCATTTGGGTTGGCACCGGCGAAGGAAACCCCAGGAATAGCCAAAGCAGTGGCAATGGCGTTTACAAAAGCATTGATGCTGGTAAAACGTGGAAATATATAGGACTCGAAAACACCAGAAATATCCACCGCATCATACTTGATCCTACAAATTCCGACATTGTTTATGTTGGTGCCCAAGGTTCTGCCTGGGGTCCATCCGAAGATAGAGGTGTATTCAAATCAACTGATGGCGGAAAAACCTGGATGAAAATTTTATTTGTGAACGACAGAACCGGAATTGGTGAATTCATTATGGATCCGTTTAATCCTAAAAAATTATTTGCCGCAATGTGGGAGTTTGCACGCGATCCATGGTTTTTCAAATCAGGAGGTGAAGGTTCGGGACTTTATGTTAGTTTGGATGCCGGTGAAAACTGGAAACGCTTAGATGAAAGCAATGGATTGCCAAAAGGCGAATTGGGCAAGATTGGACTTGCCATGTCGGCACATAATTCGAAAGTGGTTTATGCACTGGTTGAATCAAAGAAGAATGCTCTCTACCGTAGCGATGATGGTGGCAATAAATTCATTGAAGTAGCAAATAAAAATATTGGTGGCCGTCCATTTTATTATGCAGAAATCCATGCCGATCCTGAAAATGAGAATCGTTTGTATAATCTCCATACGGTTGTCGATGTTTCGGATGATGGTGGCAAAACCTTCAATAATCTCATTCCTTATGCAAAAGTGCATCCCGATCATCATGCATGGTACTCACATCCTACGGATGGAAGTTTTCTGATAAACGGAAATGATGGTGGATTGGCCATTTCAAGAGACCGGGGACAAACATGGAGATTTGTTAGAAACCTGCCTTTGGCACAATTTTACCATATCAATTATGATATGCAAAAACCCTATAATGTTTATGGAGGGATGCAGGACAATGGATCATGGATTGGTCCAAGTATGGTTTATACCAACTCAGGTATTAAAAATTCCGACTGGAAAGAATTATCTTTCGGTGATGGTTTTGATGTGGTTCCTGATCGCTCCAATCCCGATCAGGGTTTTTCAATGTCGCAACAAGGCAATGTGGTTCGCTATGATACCAAAACCGGATTTAGCAAATTTGTACAACCTGTTCATCCTGAAGGAATAAAGCTTCGTTTTAACTGGAATGCAGGAATTGCAGCCGATCCTTTCGATATTAAAGGTCTTTATTTTGGAAGTCAATATCTTCATAAAAGCAATGACAGAGGAGATAGCTGGACTGTTATATCGCCCGACCTAACAACCAATGATCCTCAAAAACAAAAATCCGGAGAAAGTGGCGGCTTGACTTATGATGCTACAGGAGCTGAAAATTATACAACAATTATAGCCATAGGTCCAAGTCCAAAAAACAAGGACATTATTTGGGTTGGTACGGACGATGGAAACTTGCAATTGACTACGGATGGTGGAACCACTTGGAATAATATGATTAAGAACATCAAAGGTGTGCCTGAAGGATGTTGGATTCCTCAAATCAATCCTTCTGAATACAGTGAATCAGAGGCATTCGTTGTAATTAACGATTACAGGCGCGATAATTGGGCACCTTATGTTTTTTACACCAAAAATCTTGGTAAAAACTGGAAATCAATTGTAACAACTGATCAGGTAAAAGGATATGCTTTATCATTCGTTCAGGATCCTGTTATTGAAAACCTTTATTTTCTGGGTACCGAAAGTGGATTGTATTTCAGTATTGATGCCGGGGCAAACTGGACCAAATGGACGAATGATTATCCAACAGTTTCAACAATGGATTTAAAAATTCATCCACGCGAAAATGATTTGATTATCGGAACATTTGGAAGGGCTGCTTACATCATCGATAATATTCAACCTCTGCGTGAAATTGCAAAAAATGGCCTTGCACTATTTGACAAGAGTGCCCATCTATTCCCAATCCCTGAAGCAGAAATAGCGCAGAACAGTCAGCCTGCGGGCATGCATTTTCCGGCCGATTCGGATTACGACGGGGATAATAAAATTGGTGGAGCCATGATTTCATATATCGCCAAACCTTTTAAAGACAATAAAGACAAAGCTAAATTTGAAATATTCGATCATGAAAGCAATCTGGTAAACACCGTAGAAGTTGAACCAAAGGATGGAATTAATCGTTTATACTGGACCTTTGATAAAAAAAGATTAAGAAATCCTGAACGGGTAAAACCTGAAAAGGACGATGATCAAATTTATTGGGGTGAAGTATTACCGGGAAAATACAAAATAAAACTCACTTATAATGGACTGTCCGATTCCAGCATGGTTGATGTGATTTTCGATCATCGCGTTGCTTATGATTTAGCAGGAATGAAAGAGCGTAATGAGATGGGTATTAAATTTGAAAAAGAAATTCATAAAGCCACGATGGCTGCCGATCGGCTCAGGGATGCACAGAAAATTATCAATCAAATAGATGCAATTATCAAAGATTTGAAGGGTGACGAGTATACTGAATTAAAGAAAATCCAGAAAGAAACAGCCGATAGCTTAAAAACTATACTGGAGCGGCTTACGCCAAAAGAAGTTCAGGGAATTTTTAGGGATGAAAATTCATTTACTTCTCAAATTCGCATGGCTTCCCGTGCCATTGGTAGTTTTATTGACAAACCTGGAATACGTGAAGAAATTGCGTTAAATAAAGCCAATAAAGAAATTCAAAAATTCATCACCGACATTGATCACTTTTTTAATAATAATTGGGTTGTTTATAAAAAAGCCATTGAACTGAACAAGATAAATTATTTTACGAATTTTAAATAAGTCTCATACACTTAAAAGATAAAAAGGCTCCATTTGGAGCCTTTTTTGTTATGAGAAAAATTTAGAATTCACTACTTATTAATATTTTGTTAAGAAAGAGCATCCTCTTGTTTTATGGGTTTAAAAAAACACTACCTTTGCCCGAATTTTGTAAAAACAAACCACACATTTTAACCAGCTCTCAATTAATATTTTACAATTTTAGTCGGTTTAATATCGATTAATTTTATAGATTTAAAAAAAACAAACATTGCTATGTCATTAAACAGATTAAGAAATATTGGAATTGCAGCTCATATTGATGCAGGCAAAACAACAGTAACTGAACGAATTCTATTTTTCACCGGTGTAAGCCGAAAAATGGGCGAAGTACATGATGGTCAGGCTACCATGGACTTTATGAAACAGGAACAGGAAAGAGGTATTACCATTGCATCTGCTGCTATTACTGCCAACTGGAAAAACTCACAAATTAATATTATCGATACTCCGGGTCACGTCGATTTTACCATTGAAGTTGAACGATCGCTTAGGGTAATAGATGGTATGGTTGCTTTGTTTTGCGCAGTTGGTGGTGTTGAACCACAAAGTGAAACAGTTTGGAATCAAGCCGACAGGTACCGTGTTCCAAGAATTGCTTTTGTTAACAAAATGGATCGTACCGGAGCTGAATTTAGCGAAGTAGTAAATCAAATGAACAAATACCTGGATGCGAATGCAGTTCCCTTCCAACTGCCAATGGGCGCAGAAGAGCATTTTATTGGGGTAATAGATCTAGTCATGATGAAAGCCTACACTTTTACTGATGCAGAGCGTGTTGAGATTGATATTCCTGCTGAATATGTTGAAAAAGCTAGAGTGGCCAGATCATTTCTTGTAGAAAAAATTTCGGATTTTAATGATGAAATTATGGAATTATTTCTTGAAGAGAAAGAAGTTCCAGCCGATTTACTTAAAGCTGCCGGACGTGATGCAACATTGAAACTTTTAATTACTCCTGTATTTACTGGTGCAGCATACAAAAACAAGGGTGTTCAATTATTGCTTGATGCTGTAATCGACTACTTACCTTCCCCTATTGATGTTGGTGCAACAATCGGAACCGATGTTGATGATCCTGAAAAAACACAAACCCGTTGTCCCACTGCTAAAGATCCATTTTCAGCATTGGCTTTTAAATTGATTAATGATCCTTATGTTGGTCAACAAACTTTTATCCGAATTTTTTCCGGTAAACTAACCAATGGGATGCTGTTGTTTAATTCAACAAAAGGCAAAACAGAACGTGCAGGTAGGATTTTCAGGATCAGAGCTAAAGACAGAGAAGAAATTCATGAAGCCGGACCCGGCGACATTGTTGCCCTGGTCGGAATGAAGCTGACCAAAACAGGTGATACACTATGTGACCCTGCTCATAAACTTTTCCTTGAAAACATACATGTTCCGCCAACCGTTGTTGAATTAAAGGTTAGTCCGGATAAACGCAGGGACCAAAGCAAATTAGGAGAGGCCCTGGCAAAGCTTGCTAATGAGGATCCTTCATTTAATGTACGTTACGATGACGAAACAGAAGAAACCATCGTAGCGGGAATGGGTGAACTCCACCTCGAAATAATCATGGATAGAATTAAACATGAATTTGGAGTTGAAGTAGTTGTTGGAGAACCAGCTGTTTCATTCAGGGAAACAATTACCAATGAGGTTGAAAGTAATTACAAACACAGTAAACAATCAGGGGGTAAAGGACAGTTCGCTCATACCATTATGCGACTTGAGCCAAACAGTGGTGGTGGTTATGAATTTACAAGTAAGATTAAAGGTGGTGTTATTCCCAACGAATTTATCCCATCTGTGAACAAAGGTGTTGTAAAAACCATGGATAAAGGTATTTTGGCCGGCTTCCCTGTTGTCGATGTTAAAGTTGTATTGGTTGATGGTAGTTTCCATGCTGTAGACTCCTCAGATATGGCTTTCCAGATTTGTTCTTCTATCTGTTTTAAAAACGGGTTTATGAAGGCAAATCCGATATTGCTTGAACCTGTGATGAAAATTGAGGTCAATACTCCTGATGATTACATCGGAAATGTTGTCGGAGATTTGAATAAAAGGCGAGGTAAAATTGAATCGATGAGAAGATATCGTGCAGGTTCACAAAAGCTAAATGGACTTGTTCCTTTGATGGAAATGTTTGGTTATGCAAATACTCTGCGAAATATTTCAAGCGGCAGGGCAAACTATTCAATGGAATTCTATCAATACATGCCAATTCCGGCGGCTACGCAAGAAGAAGTTCTTAAAAAATTAGCTGAAAAGAAAGAAAATAAATAATGCATAAAAAAAGGGGAATAGATTTAATATTACCCCTTTTTTTATGATAGATTATGAGCCTGATTTTTTTTCAATAAATCGGCCAGGCTCACTCCTTTCAAATAGTCTTCAATCCTGTTGTTTAACCCTTGCCAGAATTCCTGGGTTACACAAGTCTCCTGCATCTCGCATTTAACAATTCCGGATAAGCATTCTACCACACAAATTTTTGGTTCGAAAGCATTGTGTACATCCAGCATAGTAATTTGATCAGGAGGCCTTGTAAGAATATACCCGCTTTTTTTACCTTTTACATTACAAATTAATCCTGCAATCTTTAAGGAAGAAATAATATGATCGAGATATTTGTTCGATAATTTCTGATTGATGGCGATATCTTTTTGAAAAACTCCGGTTCCATTCTCATTGATCGCTATTTCAAGAATGGCCCTGATTCCGTATCGAGTTCGGGTACTAAATTTCAATTGATGGTAGTTTTATTAAATAATTGAGATTCATTAATTAGAATATCAAATGTAATAAAAATAACATCCTGAACTTTTATCAGTCCAAGGATTTTTTTAGGAGGGCTTAATTTGAAGTCCGACAACTTAACTTTGGTTAAACCTTGAAGTTTAATTTTGCCATTGGAGTTTTCGAGGATCGTGTATTCTGTAATAATTGAATTTGAAATGCCGGCAAAGGTTAAATTAATATAAAGTTTTTGCTGAAATCGGCTGTCAATAATTGACAAAAAATTTGTTTTATCAATTTCGACAATCACATTTGGATAAGCTTTCGAATTCATCATGGTACGAAAATCGCTCAGTATATTTTCATTTTTTCCCTGAATATCCTTGATTGGAATTATAAATTCCACAACCTCCATCCCGGGAGCGGGAGAATTGATTAATGTTGATTTGTTTAAAAAATTTGGTATTTGGCTCGGATTATCATAAAAGAGAATAAACTTATTTAGATTTGTTCTCCCTTCAATTTGAACTGATTCCAGAAAACAATATTCATTGCCATTCATCTTGAAAGGACTTTCCAATTTCCCTTCATAAAAAGACAAAATAAAAACAATACATAAGATTATTTTCCTAATCATAAATCAAAAAACATGAGTCGTCATGCATTACTGCACGACGACTGTATGTTAAATATTAGAATGAAATTGCGGCTTCAATCATCACACCTTTGAATCCAGCATCCTTGCCATATGTAAAGTTCGTGTAATTCTGATCCACATATTCTGCTTTAAGGATTACATATTGATTCAGGTTCCAACCACCACCAAACTGTACTCTATCAACTGATAAATCAGCATCATTTTTAACTTTATTATATCGGGCGGCAATATAAAATTGTTCTTGTTTACCAAAACGATATAATCCTTCAACGGCATATTGATTGAAATCAAAATCCGCTTTTTTAGTTGTCAAACCCGTTGCATTTTCATACGTTCCAAAAAACTCCAATCCCTGATATTTAGCAAATACATTTATCATGATCGAATTAACTTTACTTGTAGCACCCGGACTCCATCTACCGGTATTAGGGCCACTTGCAGGATCAACATCAGTTGCATTATTCGTTTGTGGTTTCATTACCAGATAATAACGTGAACCGGTCCTATCTCCATTGTATAAAGATCCTGAGTGCTGTTTTGCGTTATGAAAGCCTGAAATTGTAGCCCTGAGCCTAAAATCTTCATCAATATTTTTATCAAAACCGGCTTTCCAGTAAAATGCTAATTCTTCACTCGTATTATATTCAGTATAACCATCGGTGGTACTATATCCTGCCAATGCAGGTTTTAAACCGCCTGTGTTGAGACCAACCATCGCCAA
>JAHIVC010000028.1 GCA_018816945.1 Bacteroidota bacterium
AGGAAATAAATTCTATTTCCTCTTTTTTATTAACTTTAAAATTTTGCTTTATTTACGAGCAGCAAGTTTTCTTGTTGAATAGTTAATCTTGAATGCACCTGCTTTGCGCAATTCTTGTTTGATATCAGAAACCAAACCCATTTTAGTCTCATTATGAATTTTTAATGAGGTTGTTATGAATTTACGATCTACTTCATCACGAGCATCTCTTTCTTGGGTAACGAATTCCTGAATTTCGGAAAGCAATGCAAAACGATCATTTAATTGAATACGGGGTTCTGTTCCATAAACCGCCCTATTTTGAGGTGGCCCTACATGAATAAAACTCACCAGCGATTTTTTCTCTAATTTTTCAACTTCTGATGCCTGAGGTAATGTATTTCTTACCATTACCGTAGTTTCTTTCATGGTAGTAGTAACCATGAAGAAAAACAATAGCATAAAAATGATATCCGGCATTGAAGAAGTACTAATTGCCGGAACATCTTTTGATCCTTCTTTTTTAAATCTTGACATATTATTTACCTCCTATATCTTCGGGTTCAGCTTCCGAAACGCTAAGCTTGATCGCTTTATTAATAGCATCAACTAAATTCGGGTCAACAAGTTTATCCTGTTTTTTACCAAATTTTTGCATAGCCAGTTCATTTCTAAGATCAGAAAAGGCCGCAGCAATTTGATCCTGAATTTTTATATACATCTCGTATGAAGTACCACGTAAACTTTTTAAAGAAACAATGCCTCTTGAAACCTGTATCTCTCCCAAATAATCAAATGTTTTAAATTCAACTACCGGATAAGCGGGATCATCTGGATGAATGGACATAAAATCTCTAACATCAGCTCTAAGTGTGTTAATGTCAGCAGGTTTTCCATTTATCATCAGAGCATCTTGATTATTAACCAAGATAGTCATCATATTTCTCTTATTAATATCTGGTATGGGGGCGTCTTTTGGTGGAGGTGGTGATAACTGACGGATGATTCCTGTATCAACATCCATGGTTGTTGTAACCAAAAAGAAGATAAGCATCAAGAATGCAATATCAGCCATCGATCCAGCATTTACCTCCGGAGTTTTCCTTGCCATTTTGCTAAATATTTTTAAGTTAATTAAGCATTTTCCTAATACTGGCTACAGCCAATGAAAGTATTGTAATTCCAATCAGGATATAAGTCATGATCAGTCCACCTCCTATAAATTTTGAGATGCCAGGAGTTACATGAGCTTTTTCATAGATGTCTGCATTGGTCGCGTCTGATGCGAATGCATAAGAGATCCCATAAAGAATTGCAAATCCTACTATTACATATAACATTCTTAAACCACTTTTAGGGTTTTTAATGAAAAAAGCAATAGGGAATCCAATCAACAACACGATGGTAAAGGCAAATAATATATATGCCCATGTTAATACTGTATCGGTCATTGATTCTCCGTTAATATAGAATAATACAAATAGTACAGCTGAAATTGCAAATACAACCAGTAGACCAATTTGTAATATCTTGTTAATAGTATCAGTCATGATCAATTAGTTTTTTGATTTGAATTTTGTAAGAATGTCAATAAAAGTGATAGTGCTATCTTCCATATCGTTTATTAATCCATCAACTTTAGCAAGAAGATAATTATAGAAGATTTGAAGAATAACAGCTACGATCAAACCAAATACGGTTGTTAAAAGCGCAACTTTCATACCTCCGGCAACAATGTTTGCAGAAATATCACCAGCAGCTTCAATAGCTTGGAAAGCTACGATCATACCAATTACAGTACCCATGAAACCAAGCATTGGCGCAACTGAAATGAATAATGAAATCCAAGATAATCCTTTCTCTAATCGGCCCATTAAAACACTACCATAAGAAACAATAGATTTCTCTACGATTTCAATTCCTTCAGAATAGCGATCCAATCCTTGATAAAAAATACTGGCAACAGGACCTTTTGTGTCTCTGCAAATGTCTTTTGCAGCTTCAACTCCTCCGGTTTGCAATGCAGATTCAATCTGATTTAATAATTTTTGGTTGTTGGTTGTAGCAAGATTTAAATAAATAATTCTCTCAATGCTTAAAGCAAGACCAAGAACCATTGTAATCAATACTAAACCCATAAATCGCCAGTCACCTGCGATAAATTGTTCTTTTATTACTTGTTGAAACCCCTGACTTTCTGCAGCTTCAGTTCCAAGAGTGTTAACAACATCAGTTGCTTGTGCTTCAACTGGGGTTGTTTCAGATGTCATTTCAGAATTGGCAGTAATATTACTCTGTGCTACCACCATGTTTGAAAATCCAAAGGTTAGCATTCCTGCTATCGTCATTAAAGCAATTAATTTTTTCATAGTTAACGTTTATTTTTCTTAATAATTCAAACTTAAAAAATGATCAATTTACTGTTTTTTAAATATTTCTGGTTTTTTTAGTTCGCAAATATAAATATTTATTTTAATTGAGTAAAACATTTACCTAATTTTTAGAATAAATAATGGCGGAGAGGAAGGGATTCGAACCCCCGGTACACTTTTGGCGTACACACGCTTTCCAAGCGTGCGCCTTGAACCGCTCGGCCACCTCTCCATGATTCATAACTATTTTATTCGTTGCAAAAATATAAAAATTTTCATCTGTTTTTAATTTGTTTTTCATGAACCACTCGTTATACTGCATAAATAAACTCTGAAGGCCGCACTAAAATCCATTTTTCATCTCTATTTTATTTTATGCTGACATATTAAATTGTCAGTTCGCCACGTAATGAAGTTTGTAATAATTTTTTTGTTTTAGTTAGGGTAAAGTTATTTCCCAATAAATACATCAATTTTGCAATGGCTGATTCTGTTGTTATGTCGTAACCCCCAATTACCCCTATCTTACCAAGATTCATGCTCGTTTCATATTTGCCAATTTCTACCGAACCTTCTTTACATTGTGTTACATTAACAACGATGATTCCATCTTGAATGGCATCGTTCAATTCTTTTAAAAACCATTTATCTGTAGGTGCATTCCCCGCCCCAAATGATTCCAGAATTACGGCTTTTAAGCCGGGTATTTTAAAAATCGCTTGTACCGTCATCTGCGAAATTCCGGGGAATAGCTTTAAAATGGCAACTTTATTATTTAAATTGGTATGTATAATCAGCGGTTTATTATTTGCTTTTCTGATGTAATTCGAATTGTATTTTATATGAACTCCAACTTCAGCCAATGGTGGGTAGTTCCCCGAAAAGAAAGCGTTAAAATTCTCCGCATTCATTTTGCTCGTTCTGTTTCCCCTTAATAATTTGTTTTCAAAATAAATCGCAACTTCCGGGATAATAGGAAGTCCATCCTTTTTTGAAGCTGCAATTTCAATGGCAGTTATAAAGTTTTCACGACCATCCGTTCTGATCATACCCAAGGGCAGTTGTGATCCTGTTAAAATTACGGGTTTATTTAAGTTTTCGAGCATAAAGCTCAACGCTGAAGCAGTGTAGGCCATCGTATCTGATCCATGAAGTATAACGAAACCGTCGTAATTATTATATTCTTTATCAATAATTTCAACAAGTTTTACCCAAAAATCGGGATGCATATTGGATGAATCGATGAGTGGGTCGAAAGAATGAAACTTCAAATCGCATCCAATTCTGTTTAAAACAGGAATCTGATCGTAAATTTTATCAAAATTAAATGGTTGCAGAGCTCCGGTTTCTTCATTCTGAATCATGCCGATGGTTCCTCCGGTGTATAAAACCAATATTGAAGATTTTGTCGTCATAATTTACTGATCAATTTTAAAAATGCGTTTGGCATTATCAGTGGTAATTTCTGCCACCTTTTTAATACATATTTGTTTTATTTCTGCAACTTTTTTGGCTACATAATAGGTATGAGCACTTTCATTGCGTTTTCCCCTATGCGGAACCGGTGTCAGAAAAGGGGCATCGGTCTCTAAAAGTAAGTTTTTCAGGTCGATAGCCTCTACAATTTTATCGAGACCTGCATTTTTAAATGTAACCACACCACCAATTCCTAACAAAAATCCCATCTCAATTACTTCAATTGCCTGTTTCAATGTTCCATTGAAACAATGAAAAACACCTGTGATCTTTTCTAAATTCATGGATTTAAGGACAGATAAAATTTCTGTCATCGAATCTCTTGAATGGATAACTATTGGTAAATCATATTTTTTGGCCAGTTCAATCTGAAATTTAAAAGCTTTAACTTGTTCGTCAATAAAAGTTTTGTCCCAATATAAATCGATGCCGATCTCACCAACGGCAATAAATTTTCTTTTTGCTAGCCAGGCTTCAACAATGCTTAATTCTGATTCATAATCTTCATTTACATCTGTTGGATGCAGTCCCATCATAGCAAAACAATTAGTAGGGTATTTTTCTTCCAAACTTAACATTCCTGCTACGGATTTACTATTGATATTAGGAAGAAACATGTACTTTACACCCTTCTCAATTGCATCATTCACAACCTGATCCCGGTCGTTATCAAATTCATTTAAATATAAATGGGTATGCGTATCAATGAGTATCATGCCGCAAAAATAACACAAAAGAAGTGATATAAGCTTGAAGAAATTGAATTTGAAATTGCATATTATTTATATTTGCATAAAAGCCAGCATTGAAAAAAATTCTGATTATAAGATTTAGTTCAATTGGGGATGTAGTTCTTACCACCCCGATTCTCCGATGCTTAAAAACTCAAATACCGAATGTTGAAATTCATTATCTGACCAAAAAGAAATTTGAATCCATACTGTCTGCCAATCCTTATATTGACCATTTACATACCATTAATCAGAAAATAGCCGAAGTACTTCCTTCACTTAAAAAAGAAAAATTTGATCGGGTTATTGACTTGCACAAGAATTTTAGATCTTTTGGGATACGTCTTAGCTTACGAAGACCAAGTTCCGGTTTCTCGAAAACTAATTTCAGAAAGTGGTTAATGGTGAGATTTAAAATAAACAGACTTCCCGAATATCACATTGTTGATCGTTATTTTAAGGCGATTGAAAAACTTTCAGTTAAAAACGATGGAAAAGGCCTGGATTATTTTATTCATGAAGATGATCGACTTTCGTTGAATGATTTACCTGAAATTTTCAGAGAAGGCTTTATTGGGATTGTTATCGGGGGTATGCATTTTACCAAAATATTGCCTGCAGACAGAATAATTGAACTTATAAAAAAGTTGGAAAAACCAGTTGTATTAATGGGTGGACCCGAGGATTTTCATTGCGGGGAATCAATTATAGCAGCAACCGAAGCCCCTGTGTTAAATTCCTGTGGAATGTATTCTCTCAATCAATTAGCCTCACTGATATCCTTAGCCGATAAAATTGTTACAAATGACACCGGATTGATGCATATTGCTGCCGCTTTTGAGAAAGAAATTATTTCGGTTTGGGGAAATACAATACCCGAGTTTGGAATGTATCCATATTTACCTATCGGTGCTGGTCAAAAAACTCATTTGTTCCAGGTTGATAACCTGAATTGCCGGCCTTGTTCTAAAATTGGATTCGACAAATGTCCTAAAACCCATTTTAACTGCATGAATAAACAAGATGTGAATGAAATGGCGAAAATCCTTAATCAGTGAGAATTAAATTTTGAGAAACAAAATTAATTATTCGAACTCCTGCCATACGTTATACCCGCCGAAGAAGGGCAGGATGGAATCCCGAGCGATGTCGAGGGATCTGATGGATTGTGTTTCGAATACTTTGCGAGATCGTGGATAGTTAATTCATCCCTACAAAAGGATTATTCTCCTTTTCATATCCAATTGTTGTTTTTGGGCCATGTCCAGGTATTACTGTATAATCATTGGGCAAATTGAAAAGCTTTTCATGGATACTCTTTTTCAATAACTCAAAATTACCGGTTGGTAAATCGGTTCGTCCAATACTTTCCCTGAACAATACATCTCCGACAATAACCAATCTGTCTTCTTCGCTTAAAAAGCAAATGCTGCCATCGGCATGCCCTGGTGTATAAAGCACTTTTAAAGTAGTAGAGCCAAACTCTATCATACTCTCCTCATTCAAGAAATATAAAGGTACACGTATGGGATCTATTGTAAAACCAAAGTCTAAGGCGTGTTCTGCTGCAACGTCAATAAATAACTTACCTGCCTCATGTATCCCTAAATCAAGCCCGTATTGTTCACTCATGAAATTACATCCTAAAATGTGATCAATATGGCAGTGTGTATTTATAAGTTTAACCGGTTTTAACGATTCCGATTCAATAAATTTATGAAGCTTATTTTCTTCAGATTCGTGGTAACAGGCTGCATCAATAATTACACATTCTTTGGTTTCATCATATAAGATGATGGTATTGACCTGAAATGCATTAAACTCAAATATTTTAATTTGTAACATGAATTTTATTTTTAAATCACAAAGATAAAATTTAGTAGCGAATAAAATTTATCTAAAAAATATTGATTTCTTTGCAATTAAAAATAGCCGAAATCGGAGGATTAAAACATATCTGATTTTACTAAATGTTTTTAGTCACTTGAGTTTAAAGTGATGTTGGAAGGTTTCGGAAAAATTTTACTATTGAACATTTTTTTAATAAAAATTCATTAGCAAAAAGTTGACCATTTTCTAATTTTCTGTAATAAAAATGTATTAAATATTTTTTTTATACTATATTTTTTTTGCTGTCAATGGCTTACGATTTTTCAACCATGTCATGTTAATAACATTTTTATTCCGTACGAGTTTTCTGTTGTATCTTGCTCTAATATAAAAAACCAAATATTTGATTTTTTATCCTTCGGGATATCAGTTACTTATCAGAGATCAAATTTATAATTTTAAGTTAACTTTTTAAGCATGGATAACAATCTTTTTGCCAGTATTGACAAAGAATTGGAGAAGAAAAATACACCAAACTATTACGATGAAGTTTTAGAAAAAAGGATACGTCCTGAACTTCCTCATGAGGAACTAAAAACACTAAACGAAAATAAAGGGAGCGAAAAATTGGAAGCAGCAGTTTTGGAAAAGAAGAGAGAGACTTTAATGAAGTACACACATGAGGAAGTTTTAGTAAGCGCAACAGAATATTTCAAAGGAGATGTTCTGGCTGCAAATGTTTGGATGAATAAATACGCTTTGAAAAATTCAGCAGGGGAAATTTTCGAATTGACACCTGATGATATGCATCTTCGTTTAGCCAGTGAAATTGCCAGAATAGAAAAAAAGTATCCCAACCCATTGGGTGAGGATGCTATTTATGAATTATTAAAAGATTTTAAATACATCATTCCTCAGGGAAGCCCGATGGCCGGAATTGGAAATAATTTCCAGGTTTCTTCATTGTCTAATTGTTTTGTTATTGGCAGTGATACGAATTCGGATTCATATGGGGGAATCCTGAAAGTAGATCAGGAGCAAGTTCAGCTAATGAAGCGCAGGGGTGGAGTTGGCCATGATCTTTCGCATATTCGACCTTTTGGAAGCCCTGTAAAAAACAGTGCGCTTACCTCAACGGGAATCGTTCCATTTATGGAACGTTACTCTAATTCAACTCGCGAAGTTGCGCAGGATGGCAGGCGAGGTGCTTTGATGTTAAGTATTTCTGTGAAGCATCCGGATGCTGAAAGCTTTATTGATGCAAAGATGGCATTAGGCAAAGTTACCGGTGCCAATGTTTCGGTAAAATTGGATGATAATTTCATGAAAGCAGTAGTAAATAACACTACTTACCGACAACAATATCCAATAGATTCTGATAATCCTACTTTTGTTAAAGATATAGATGCAAATAGCCTTTGGAGTAAAATAATCCATAATGCATGGCAATCAGCAGAGCCGGGAGTCCTTTTCTGGGATACCGTGATCCGGGAATCGGTTCCAGATTCATATGCAGATAAAGGATTTAAAACACTTTCTACCAACCCTTGTGGGGAAATTCCATTGTGTCCTTACGATAGTTGCAGATTGCTCGCGTTGAATTTATACAGTTACGTTGACAAACCATTTACAAAAGACGCCAGTTTTGATGGTTCATTATTTAGCAAACATGCACATCATGCTCTGCGAATAATGGATGATATCATTGACCTTGAAGTTGAAAAAATTGATGGGATTTTAGCGAAAATCGATGCCGATCCGGAGATTTTTGAAACCAAAAGAATTGAATGGAACTTATGGACCAACATCCGTCAAAAAACCTTGGAAGGACGCAGAACAGGTATTGGAATCACCGCAGAAGGCGATATGCTTGCTGCTTTGGGATCACGTTATGGTACTGAAGGTGCAACAGACTTTTCAACAGAGGTGCATAAACTCTTAGCGATAGAAGTTTACCGTTCATCAGTTGAATTGGCAAGAGACCGTGGTCCTTTTCCTATCTTCGATATTGAAAAAGAAAGAAACAATCCTTTCATTAATCGGATTAAAGATGCAGCTCCCATCGTTTTTGAAAATATGGAAAAATATGGACGCAGAAATATTGCCATGTTGACCATCGCTCCGACAGGAAGCGTAAGTATATGCTCTCAAACTTCTTCAGGAATTGAACCTGTTTTTATGGTGTCATACAAAAGAAGAAGAAAAGTTAACCCAAACGATAGAAATGTCACGGTTAACTTTACCGATGAAGTTGGCGATGCATGGGAAGAGTATAATGTATTCCATCCCAAATTCATAACTTGGTTAAGTGTTAACGGTTATAACCCCGAAGAAGTCCAGGCTTATTCAGAGGAAGATCTTAGCCAAATCATTAAACAATCGCCCTATTATAAAGCTACTTCAAATGATATTGATTGGCTAAGCAAAGTTATAATGCAGGGAGCAATTCAAAAGTGGGTCGATCATTCAATTAGTGTTACGGTTAATGTTCCAAAAGAAGCGACCGAAGATTTGGTAAGTAAAATTTACCAAACTGCGTGGGAAAGCGGATGTAAGGGAATGACCATATACCGTGATGGTTCCCGCTCAGGTGTTCTTATTTCAAATGATGACAATAAGAAAGAAAAAGAGAACGAAAATGAATTCAAAGAAACCAAGGCCCCAACCCGACCAAGAATATTGGAAGCTGAAATTGTAAGATTCCAGAATGACTATGATAAATGGATCGCGGTAATTGGTGTTCTGGATCAAAAACCTTACGAAATTTTTACCGGAAAAGCAGACGGATTCTTTATTCCTCCATTTGTTACCAAAGGTTGGGTTATCAAGAATAAAAACGAAAAACAAGTCACCCGATACGACTTTCAATTTGAAGACAAAGATGGCTATAAGATTACTATTGAAGGATTATCACGTTCATTTAATAAGGAGTTTTGGAATTATGCAAGATTAATTTCCGGAATTTTACGACATGGTATGCCGATCCCTTTCGTTACTCAGCTTATTAATAATTTGACCTTGGATGATGAGTCGATCAATACCTGGAAAAATGGGGTAATCAGGGCATTAAAAAAATACATTCCTGATGGAACGGAAATGAAAAAATCAAACTGTCCGGAATGCGGGGATAATGAAGGTCTTGTTTATCAAGATGGTTGTTTAACATGCACATCGTGTGGTTATTCAAAATGTGGTTAACATTACGCTTAAATTTAAACTTAATTAGCCCGGGTCTGGTTTACCCGGGTTTTTTTGCCAAAAAAAGAACTAGAAACTCAGTTTATGGTAATCAAATTCCTGACTGTCGACAAATTTTTTTATGCTGAAGGCCATTCTGGTAAAGATCTGCAAGTCATGATTATTAAACCATTCAATCGCTTCTTCTTTTCCTCTGCACGCATCCGCCAAAATAATTAATAAATCAAAGTGATTATCTTTTAGCCATTGATAGGCTTTTTGATCATTTGTAATTGCAGCATCCAAGGCGGCAAATTGAGAATGGCCATTTTTAATGAGCCAATTTACTGCCTCATCGCTTCCTCTAATTGCCGTTGATAATGCTGCTAATTCCGGATATCCATTTTTCAATAGCCAATCCAATATATTTTTATTTCCATCAATGGTTTCTGTAAATGCAACTAAGATTTTGGCAGGATATTTTTCCATGATTTAATATACCTCTGTTTTAATTCCTAAAGTATTAACCCTTGATGCAATTTCCATTAGCTTTTCTTTGTGGATTTTATTTAAGTCTTGTGCGGGTGTTTCTCGGTCGATAGGATAGATCATCACCTTTTTAGGATTAATTTTTTTGATGAGATCGAGCCACAATCCCACTTCTTCTTCATTAGTATTATCAATAATTTTTCCATCAACCGTGCCCGTTAAAAATAAAGTCTGAATAATAAGGTTTCCCTTATAGAGGCTGAGATTTTCAACATGCTGGGCAAGACTTGTATTTGACTTGGATAAATTTATTCTTTGAAATTGGGTTTCAGAACCCGCATCCAGTTTTAAAATATTATTATCAACTTTTAAAAGCGCATTAAAAACTTCGGGCTTGTGAACCAAACTGGCATTTGATAAAACAGTGGTAGATGCTTTCGGGAAGAATTCATCCCTTAATATAATAGTATCATCAACTATTCTTGCAAAATCGGGATGGATAGTTGGTTCTCCATTTCCGGCGAAAGTTATATTATTAGGCACCACTCCATCTTTAACAAGTTGCTCTGATTTTTGTCTTAGAAGTAAGGCGATCTCTTCTCTTTTAGGAAATGGAGAGTGTTTGGTTTTATGTTCTTCATTCCATCCGCATTCGCAGTACACGCAATTAAAGGTGCAATATTTATAATCAATCGGTAAAAGGTTTATTCCCAGCGAAACTCCCAGCCGACGGCTTTTCACGGGGCCAAAAATTATTTCATTAAATAAAAATCCGGACATAGTTTGTTTTTTGCAAAATTAGCGAATATCCTGCATTTCTTTCAAAACAGAATTCATGTTTTCTCCAATCATTTGAAAGTTACGGAAAAGTACTAATTTTGATTAATTAAACCATGGATACACTCGATCAAATAAAAGCACCCATTAAGATTCATCTGAAGGATTTTACTAAGGAATTCAATCAGTCGATGAAAAGCAAGGTTCCGCTACTCAATACGATTACCGGATATATGGTAAAGCGGAAAGGAAAACAAATAAGGCCAATATTTGTTTTTCTATCTGCCGGAATTTGCGGTGAAATTTCAGCAAAAACGAGTAGAGCAGCCTCTTTGATTGAACTGCTACATACTGCTACCCTGATTCATGATGATGTTGTGGATGAATCATACAAGCGACGTGGGTTTTTTTCATTGAATGCCTTATGGGGCAATAAAATTGCAGTACTGGTTGGCGATTTTTTACTTTCAAGAGGTCTCCTCCTATCCGTTAAAAATAATGATCATGATTTGCTGAAAATAGTTTCGGATGCAGTTCAGGAAATGAGCGAAGGAGAATTGCTTCAAATTGAAAAGGCAAGAAAACTCGATATTGAAGAGGATATTTATTTTGAAATCATCAGGAAGAAAACAGCCACCTTAATTGCGTCATGTTGTGCAACCGGTGCTGCTTCTGTTGGAGCTCCTGCAAATCAGGTGGAAGCATTCAGGGAATTCGGCGAAAATATTGGAATCGCATTCCAGATTAAAGATGATATTTTTGATTATCAGCAAAGCACCAATAAAGAAAAACCGGCAGGAATTGATATTAAAGAAAAAAAAATGACCCTTCCACTCATTTTTCTGCTAAAAAACTCAAGTTATATTGAAAGACGAAAAATTATTTATCAGGTAAAAAACAAAAGTAGGGATCCAAAAATAGTTGCCGAAATCATTGAGAAAGTTAAACAATCGGGAGGGATCGAATATGCCACAAAACACATGAACCATTACCGAAATCTGGCACTTGATTTTTTAAAACAATTTCCGGAAAGCGAATTCAAGACATCCCTTCAAACCCTTGTTGAATACACAACAAGCAGAAACAAATAATTAAAATAGCCTTTAGCTGTTTGCTATTAGCTCTTAGTATTAAACTCCCAATTTATAATAGCCAACAGCTAACAGCCAATAACCAATAACCAACAGCATTTTTAGTCTAAAATTCTGAAATTATTCTATCGGAAAACTATTCCAATTTCCATTTAATGCCACATCCGATACTTGGGAATTGCTCCTTATTAATTTCTTTTCCATTAACAATGGCGTCAAGTGCATTTCTTAAATCAGAACCGTTAACAGGAACATTATTTCCCGGTGTTGAGCCATCTAGACGACCGCGATAAACACATTTTAAATCACCATCAAAAACGTTGAAATCAGGCGTACAAGCAGCACTATAGTTCATCGCAATGTTTTGGGATTCATCGTACAAATAACTAAAAGGAAATTTTAAACTTGTCGCCCAATCTTTCATCTTTTCCGGATTATCTTCAGGATAATTTGCCACATCGTTTGAGTTGATCGCAATAAATGAAATCCCTTTGGGAATATAATTGTTTGCAATCGCAATAAATTCATGGATGATGTGTTTGACAAACGGACAATGATTGCAAATAAATGCAATTACTGTTGCTTTATCTGATTTTAGTTCATCTAAGGATTTATGTACTCCACTCACCGGATCGAAGAGCTTAAAATTAGGAGCAGTAAACCCAAGGGGTATTTGTATCGTTTCTGTAGCAGCCATAGTTTTTTTAGTTTTGAGAAAATCTCTTAGTCAGAAACAAATTTGATGTTTCTTTTTAGTCCTGCAAATTTAGTTCTCAATACTGCGGAGTTTTTAAATAATTTGTTAAATTTTCCTTTTTCAAGATTTTGCCAGTCTTCAGCCTTCATTCGAGACAGCTCCTCTGAGGGTCTAAATTCAGGAATTAAGGTAGGGATTGCTTTCTTATTCCATGGACAAACATCCTGACAAATATCACAGCCGTAAATCCATTTGTTAAAAGAGTTTTTGTAACGATCAGGAATTTCATCTTTGTTTTCGATGGTCAGGTATGAAATGCATTTTCTCGCATCCAAACGATATGGAGCAACCAAGGCATTGGTTGGGCAGGCATTGAGGCATTTGGTACAAGAGCCGCAATAATCTTCAATGGGTTCATCAACATCTAAATCCAGATCAATAATAATCTCCCCGACAAAAAAGAAAGAACCCTGTTCTTTCGTAATTAAGCAAGTGTTTTTCCCAATCCACCCAAGACCGCTTTTTTGTGCCCATCTTTTATCCAGCACAGGAGCCGAGTCGACAAAGATTCGTGCAGTTCTCTTGCCACATAATTCTTCAATAAAATTTAATAGTTCTGTAAGTTTATCTTTTAGTACAAAATGATAATCTACGCCATAGGCATATTTCGAAATTTTATATTGATCTTCAGCATGAAGCGGTTTTTCAGGATAATAATTTAGCAAAACCGAAATAACCGATTTTGCGTTTTCGACTAAAAGGCGGGGATCAGTGCGTTTTTCAACATGATTTCTCATATAGGCCATCTCACCTTCATGATTCTGATCCAACCATTTTTTAAAAAAAGCTACATCTTCGACTAAAAAGTTAGCTTTAGAGATCCCACATGCATGAAAGCCAATTTTTAGGGCAAAGTTTTTTATCTTCTCCGAAATTGTTACTTGCTCAGGCATCAAATCTCATTTATTTAAAAAAGAGAAGACTGATCTTTTTCTTTAATTTTCCCTAGGTGCTTATAAGCCAATGCTGTCACTTCACGTCCACGTGGAGTACGCATCATATATCCTTCCTGGATCAGAAAGGGTTCATAAACTTCTTCAATGGTTCCGGCTTCTTCGCCAACGGCGGTTGAAATGGTTGAAATTCCCACAGGGCCTCCTTTGAACTTTTCGATGATCGTTAAAAGGATGCGATTATCCATTTCGTCAAGTCCGTTTTTATCAACATTTAATGCAGCCAGGGCATATTGAGCAATGGCCAAATCAATGTTTCCGTTCCCTTTTATTTGGGCAAAGTCGCGCACGCGTCGCAAAAGTAAGTTTGCAATTCGTGGGGTTCCCCTGCTTCTTCTTGAAATTTCAGAGGCAGCATCTTCGGTTAACCTCACATTTAATATGGTGGCTGATCTTTTAATGATCGCTTTTAATGTATCAGCATCGTAATACGAAAGTCGTGAATTGATTCCGAATCTGGAACGTAATGGAGCTGTCAGTAATCCGGAACGGGTTGTTGCTCCAATTAAGGTAAATGGATTTAGCGATATTTGAACACTGCGGGCATTAGGGCCGGATTCAATCATGATATCGATCTTGAAATCTTCCATGGCCGAATAAAGATACTCCTCTACGACGGGGCTTAAACGATGAATTTCATCAATAAACAACACATCATTTTCTTCCAGGTTGGTAAGCAAACCTGCCAAATCGCCCGGTTTATCAAGTACCGGTCCTGATGAAACCTTAATCCCAACATTCAATTCATTCGAAATAATATAGGACAAAGTGGTTTTTCCTAAGCCGGGTGGGCCATGCAAAAGCACATGATCTAACGCTTCACCCCTTTGTTTGGCAGCCTCCACAAAAATTTTAAGGTTCTCGACTACTTTTGGCTGACCAAAGAAATCCCTAAAGTCGGCTGGTCGTAGTACCTTTTCAATTTCTTTCTCACCGGGGCTTAAATGATCTTTATCCGGATCTAAATTTTCGTTCATTTATCGATCAATATTTTAAATAACAAATGTAATAAATTAAGGGATTCCATCTTAAACTTAAAGTTTTACGACCTAAAACATGGTTTTAGGATGAATAATTAGCTAATTTAGCGGAGATATCCATATTAATTCATACAATTATGCAAGAAATCATTGTAGCCATCGATTTTTCAAATTGCTCACTTCACGCACTTGATTATGCCATTATGATCGCAAATCATCACCATGCAAATGTTAAAATGATATGGGTGGACAATCAATCTTCACCGGAAATGGTTTTCACACATGAAGAGCAAGCGATAAGACAAGAAATGAAAGGTTATTTTGAAGAAATTCTTTTGAAATACCGCCCTAAATTAATCAAGGGAAAACTTGATTATAAGCTAAGAATGGGAAAGGTTTTTAATGAAGTTTCTGCACAGGCAAAGCATGATAATGCCTTTTTGATTGTTACGGGAACCCATGGGGTTAGTGGTTTTGAAAGATACTGGGTTGGAAGTAATACTTATAGAATTGTGACCAATGCACCTTGCCCTGTTGTTATTGTACGAAAGGAATTTGCTTTTGGAAATTCGATTAAGAATATAGTTATTCCTATTGATAGCACTAAAGATTCAATTGAGAAATTGATTTTTACTTCAGAATTGGCAAAAGTTTTTGATGCCCAAGTTCACGTTTTGGCGGTTTATCCTCAAATGATAAAGGCTTTAAAACTTAAAGTGGATCAAAATATTGAAAAAGCCATACAATATCTTGATAAAAATAAAGTTAAATTTGCAGTCGAAACTGTGATGTCTGATGATTTAACAGGAGCGCTTATTAATTATGCAACCTTACAAAAGGTAGATTTAATTGCAATAATGACCGAACAAGGAGTTACGAATTCAAGCGTATTTCTTGGGCCCAATGCAAGGCAAATAATTAACAATTCGCCCATTCCGGTTATGAACATCAGGCCAAAGATGTAATTGTAAAAACATGAATTTGAAAAAATATTTCTTAATACTGATAACCCTGATTAATTCATGCTCAATATTTTCTCAACAATTCCGTGCAAATGGGCAGGTCAGAATTTATCAGGATGAACGAATTGATAGTTTGGTTTCTTTTCATCGTGTATTAAATGAATATAGCTTGGCAAATGAAGAGCATAACGGAATAGAAGGATATCGGATTCATTTGTTTTTTGAATCCGGAAATAATTCGAAGGCCCGTACCATGAGCGTAAGAGATGAGTTTTTAAGAATATATCCGGAGGTTGGAGCTTATGTTATTTATGGTTCACCTTATTATCGTTTAAGAGTGGGCGATTTCAGATCAAAAATCGAAGCAGAGCAATTTCTTCAACAAATTATAAGGAAATATCCTGCAGCATATGTCATAAAAACCAAAATCAAATTTCCCAAATTAGATTAAACATAATTCAATTCTCAGATGATAAAAAACATTCTGGTTGCAATTGATTTCTCAAAATGTTCGATAAATGCACTTGAACATGCAATTAATATTGGAAATAAAGCGGCTGCCAATATTGTAATGGTATGGGTTAATCGACCCGATTTTTCAAAGGATATTTTTGTTGATCTGACAGAAAATATTGTTGATGAGGCTGAAAATCGCTTTAAAGCTTTGATCGAAAAATATGTAAAGATTTTCAAGCATGAACTAAGTTATAAAATAAAGACCGGGAAAATTTACAGTGAAATTGTGGATGAGGCCGAAAAATCCAATGCTTCCATCATCATCACCGGAACACATGGCTCATCAGGATTCGAAAAATTTTGGCTTGGAAGCAATGCCTACAAAATTGTAATGTCGACCACTTTGCCGGTCATTACAATACCTGCCAGTTCGCAAATTGCAAATAACCTGAATAAGATTGTTTTACCCATTGATAGTACCCCTGAAACACGACAAAAAATAATTTTCACCGGGATTATCGCCGGATTATTCAAAGCTAAAGTGTTTGTATTGGCTGTAAATTCATCCAAATCTGAATCGGTTATCGGAAGAGTGAAGAAATATGCGAATCAAGTGATCGAATATTTTAAAGAAGAAGATATTGAATTTGAACTTACAACTGTAGATGCTGAAAATGTTACGCAGGCAAGCATTCAATACGCAACAAAAATTGAAGCAAATTTGATTTCAATTATGACTGAACAGGAAAAGTCGACCGCTAATATCCTATTAGGACCCTATGCTTCGCAGATGATCAATACTTCGCCGATCCCTGTTCTTTGTATTCATCCCAAAATTCTTTCAGAAACAATTTCACTCAAATAGTCATAAAAAAAGACCCTAAACTTAATTAAGAGTCTTTTTTATGTATAAAATTATGTATGCTTAGTTTCGGTTTATGGCATTCAAATTTTCGAATGCAATTTTAAGCCTATCTACAATTGCCAATTCCCCTGCTCTTAACCATTTTCGTGGATCATAATATTTTTTATTGGGCTTATCTTCACCTTCGGGATTACCAATTTGAGATTGCAGGTAGTCGCCGTATTTTTCCACATAGTTTTTAACACCCAACCAAAATGCCCACTGAGTATCGGTATCGATATTCATCTTCACAACTCCGTACGATATGGCTTCCTTGATTTTTGCAGGCTCGCTTCCTGATCCACCATGAAAAACAAAGCATACGGGATTAATATTGGTATTGAATTTCTTTTGGATATACTCCTGAGAATTTTTCAAAATAATGGGTTCCAAATTTACATTTCCCGGTTTGTAAACACCGTGAACATTGCCAAATGCGGCGGCAATTGTAAATCGACTGCTTATTGAGCTTAATGCCTCATACATTGCAGATACCTCCTCAGGTTGCGTATATAATTTCGAACTGTCAACACCTGAATTATCAACACCATCTTCTTCTCCACCTGTAATACCCAGTTCTATTTCGAGGGTCATCCCAATTTTACTCATGCGTGTTAAATATTGTTTACAAATGGCAATATTTTCTTCCAAAGTTTCTTCCGAAAGATCAAGCATGTGCGAGCTGAACAAAGGTTTACCAAATTGTTTGAAATGCTTTTCACCTGCATCCAATAATCCATCAATCCATGGTAAAAGTTTTTTTGCTGCATGATCGGTATGAATGATTACCGGAATTCCATATTGTTCAGCCATTAGATGAATATGAAGCGCACCCGAAATGGTACCTTGCAAAGCTGCTTTACCACCATCATTATTTGCTCCCTGACCACCATAAAACTGCCCGCCACCACTCGAAAACTGAACAATTACAGGAGAATTAACCACTTTTGCGGCTTCTAAAACAGCATTAATTGAGTTGGTTCCAACAACATTTACAGCAGGTATGGCAAATTGATTTGCTTTTGCAATTCTAAAAATTTCCTGAACATCATCTCCGGTCACTACACCGGGAGCAACTTTATCAAATACTTTTTCTGACATGGGTTTTGGTTTGATTGATTAGAGTTCAAAAATAAGCAATTTCATCGTTTAAAAAAGATAGATTCTTCGAATTATTATGCAATAATTCGATAAAAATGAAACTAAGGAGATTGAGTATTTTTGTCAATCTCCTCAAGCCAAACGCCAAATCACATTAAATACACGCCTTCTTTCTTCATGTCCTCACGAATGGAGTCGGACCATAAACTTACCTGTACCTCACCGATATGTTTCTTTTTCAGCATGAACATACATAAGCGTGATTGGCCAATCCCGCCACCAATGCTTTGAGTGAGCTTGTCATTTAAAATTTGTTGATGGAAAAATAATTCCTTTCTTGCGGATTTTCCACTCATTTCTAACTGTTTAAGCAAAGCATTTTTGTCAACGCGTATGCCCATAGAAGATAGTTCGAATGCATTTTTTAGCTCCGGGTGCCAAACAATAATATCTCCGTTCAAACCTTTATAACCGTTAACGGTGCTTGTAGTCCAGTCGTCATAATCGGGAGCACGTCCATCATGGGCTTCGCCCGAACTTAACTTGTCCCCGATACCGATAATAAAAACAGCCTTATGCTTTTTTGTAATTTCCGATTCCCGTTTACGGGGAGTTAATTCAGGATAGAGATTCAAAAGTTCTTCTGCATGGATAAAAGTTATTTGATCGGGCAAAATTGCCTTGTGTTCCGGGTATTTTTCTTGCACTAACAGTTCCGTTTTCTTAATGGCTTCATATATTTTTTTTACTTCAGATGTTAAAGTTGATAAACTTCTTTGTTCAACAGTAAGATGTTTTTCCCAATCCCATTGGTCAACATAAATAGAGTGAATTGAGGAGAAATCTTCATCCGGTCGGATGGCTCTCATATCGGTGAGTATCCCTTTATCGGCTTCAACGCCTAATTCTTTTAAGCGCAATCGCTTCCATTTTGCGAGTGAGTTTACAATAACAGCTTTTCTGTCTTGAAGTGCTTTTATTGGGAATCCAACTACTCTTTCAATTCCGTTTAAATCATCGTTAATGCCGGTTCCGTCCAAAACCATGAGCGGTGCAGATATTTTATAGAGATCGAGTTGTTTTGAAAGTAGTTTTTCAAATGTTTCTTTAACGAAACTAATGGATTGTTCTGTTTTTAAAAAGTCGGTTTTCATGTTTTAAGATTTAAGATTTCAGATTCAAGACGCAAGATTAAGGATGTGTTCATAGAAACTTATTATTTTATTCTTGTTTTACCTTTGTCATGATTCGAATTATTATTATGGTTTATTATGAAATAAAAAAAGCCCGCTGAAACAGCAGGCTTATGACATAGAAAGTGCATAACCTGCTAAGGTGAAAAATTATTATTATTGAAATTGTTATTCAGGTTATTCATTTCTGTTTTTTTTGCACAAAAAAAGCCCTCCGATTTCGGAAGGCTTTTTAAAAATATTTTTACAATTTAAAAAATAAGCTTTCCGACACCTAATAAATGATTATTAGCGTTATTATTGGTAAGATTATTATTTAAATTTCTGAACATTCGTTACTTGATTTTCTGCTGACAAATTTAGGCGTATTTTTTAAAAAACCAATAAAAACAATTTTTTTAATCAGAATCTACTTTCTTTTGATAATTACAAAAATGAATTCTTAACTTTGCGCCACTAAATAATGGCTCCGTAGTTCAACTGGATAGAATATCTGACTTCGGATCAGAGGGTTAGGGGTTCGAATCCCTTCGGAGTCACTTACTGATTAAAACATTTTTAGGAAGGCAAAAGCAGGCACAAAAAAGCTTGCTTTTTTTGTGAGTGGGCTTTTGTCTTCAAATTGCGAAGCAATTAAAGTTTTAATTCCTTGTAATGAATTTGAAAGGATCATGAAATAATCCCTTCGGAGTCACTTATTTAAATGGCTCAAGGAAGATTATAACCTTGAGTCATTCTTTTTGAAGACTTTAGGGATGAGAAGTTTATCTCGTCAAGCATGTAAATCCCTTCTGGGTAAGCTCAACAAAAAGATTAAGTTCCAAAATAATCTTAATCCTTTTATCATCTGCAAAAAACTACGGTAAGTGTCATAAATTATTCTGATTCTAAGAATATTAATAGTTTTTTTAGTAAGATTGCAAGTTCTTCATGCTCAGTTTTATTAAAAACTTCTACTACCGACTTAGCATCTTTAAATCTTATTACAATTGCTTCATCAATAATTTTTATTCCCTTTTCTGTTAATCCGGCCAATTTAATGCGTCCATCTTGTGTATTCGGGGCCCGATAAATTAATTGTAATTTCGTAAGTCTATCCAACAAGGCAGTCATAGCTCCTGAAGTTATTAAAACCGATTTCATTAATTGTTTTGGAGATAATTCATAAGGTGCTCCCGACCGTCTTATGGTAGCTAATACATCTAAATCTGTATAATAGATATTACTGTTTTTTAGAGCTTTATTCGTTCTTTTTTCAAGAATTTTGCTAAGTTTTAAGATACGACCAACCACTTGCATTGATTCAACGTCAAGTTCTGGCCTCTCTTTTTTCCATTCAGCAATTAATATATCTATGATGTCGCTGTCTTCTTTCATAAAAAATTACTTCTAAATTTTCATTAAACAAAACTACAAAATAATATCTTCATATAAAGATAAATGATGTATATTTGTAAAATACTTATTAAAAGGCGTTTTTAAATGCTTAGAAAATTATTATTAGATATTTAATGTGTAATAAAAATGAAGATAGTATTTATTCAAACAGGGGGTACAATTGATAAAGATTATCCTCACACAACTAGAGGATGGGCATTTGAATTTGGAGAACCTGCAACACACAGGATTTTAGAAAAATTGAATCCTTCGTTTGATTATGAAGTGCTTACATCTTGTCAGAAAGACAGCCTTGAAATTACTGAAGAAGATAGGGCAAATCTGGTTTATTTAATCCAGAATCATGAAGGAAGTAAATTTATTATCACGCACGGAACAGATACGATGTTGGAAACAGCTGCCTATCTTAGAAAACGTATTAAGGACAAATTGATTATCATTACTGGCTCGATGCGTCCGGAAAGGTTTAGTAACTCTGAAGCTCCAATAAATATAGGTAGTGCTATAGCTACTGCTAACTTGATGAAAAAAGGAGTTTTTATTGCTATGCATGGTATCGTAAAAAAGGACACTGAAATAAAAAGGAATTTTAACACAGGAAAATATTTTTAATATGAAAATTAGAACTAGCCAAAGAATACCCAAGAGTAATGGGCATTACTCACAGTGCATTGAACATAATGGTATTCTGTATTTATCCGGACAATTACCTATCGACCCGATAACTAGAAATATTCCGGAAACGATCGAAGAACAAGCTGATTTGGTGCTAAAAAATATAGAAACAATATTAAAAGAAGTTGGTAGTTCTAAAAACAAAGTGTTACAAGTACGTGTTTATGTTCCAAGTATCGAGTTGTGGGATAAGGTAAATGATCGATATAGTTTGTTTTTTGAAAGTCACAAGCCGGCCAGATGTATAATTCCTACACGTGAATTACACTTCGGATGCCTTATTGAAATTGAAGTAACAGCCATATCATAAGCTCATAAAATTATGCAAAAAGAAGACCTTATTATAGCCCATCAGAGAATTAAACCATTTATTCATGATACAGCAATACTTAGTTCAAAATATATTAATGAAATTGTAGGTGCAAATCTTCTATTTAAATGTGAAAACTTTCAGAAAATGGGAGCTTTTAAAATGAGAGGAGCAACTAATGCAATAATGCAATTAACAGATGCACAAAAAAAGAAAGGTGTGGTAACACATTCGTCAGGTAATTTTTCACAAGCATTATCTCTTGCAGCCAAAAGTTTAGGTGTTAAAGCATTTATTGTCATGCCGTCCAATTCAACTCAAATCAAGAAGGATGCAGTTAGGGGATATGGGGTGGATATTATTGAATGTGAATCTACACTTATAGCAAGAGAAACTACTGCCGAAGAAATTCAGCAAAGAGAAGGAGCTACTTTTATTCATCCTTCAAACAATATTGATGTTATTTTAGGACAGGGAACGGCATGTAAAGAGTTTTTGGAAAAACAACCTGATTTAGAATATATTTTCGTACCTGTTGGCGGAGGGGGGTTGATTGCCGGAACTGCTTTAGCGGCTTTATATTTCGGAAATAATTGCAAAGTAATTGGAGCAGAACCATTTGAGGCTGATGATGCATATAGGTCTTTACTAAGTGGAGTTATAGAGTCAAATATTTCTACAAATACTATCGCAGATGGGCTTAAAACAGAATTAGGAGATATAAACTTCCCGATAATTCAAAAGTATGTCGACCGGATAATACGTGTAACAGAAGAGGAGATAATAAGTGCCATGCGATTATTATGGGAGCGAATGAAAATTGTTGTGGAACCTTCAAGTGCAGTCGCATTGGCAGCTTTAATAAAGGAAAGCCATTTATTTAGCAACAAAAATTTAGGTATTATCATTTCTGGCGGAAATGTCGATTTACATAAATTACCTTTTTAGATTATCCTTAATCTAAGATTAAAATAAGTCAATAAAATAGCATGTTGACTACCTCCTAAATTATCGCCGATATAATAAAAATATCGAGGATTGTATAAAGACAAATGCAATATGTATAATTAATTATATATTTATTTGTTTTACGTATAATATATTATATTTTTACTCTTTGTAATAGTACAATTCTTAAACTCAGATAAATTTATAACTAATTTTATAAGTTAAGATTTATGATTCTTAAACAGAGTAATGTGGTATTATTTAGTCATCAGGTAATCATAATTATTGTATAAGCGATACGGCCATAACCTAAGAAGCATAATATCAATTTTTAATAATAATGAAATGAAACCATTTTTAGTATTTGTAATTATCCTTCTGCTTTTGAATGGTTATTCTCAAACAAGTGATAGTTTAAAAAGATCTGATTTGAAGGAGCTTGTTGTTACCGCCTCACGCAATCAAAAATTATTGACCAAAACACCCGAAGTAATGCAAATTATTACTTCGAAAGATATTGAGCAGCTTAATGTAAACTCTACGGGAGAAATACTTGAATACGTAACAGGTGTAAATATTGAATCAGGCACTGGAAGTGGCTATCCCAAAAGGAGCATCGTTAGTTTAGATGGATTTCCTGCCAATTACACTTTAATCATGGTTGATGGTATTCGTTTAATCACAGAACATATACATACAGGACAAAACATCGATATTATTCCACCTGAAAATATTGAACGAATAGAAATTATAAAAGGAGCCGCATCAGCGCAATATGGGAGTGATGCTATGGGAGGGATTGTAAATATTGTTACAAAAAAAGCATCCGATAAAACAGAATCAAGTATCTCTTTTTCTGGAGGGAGCTATAATACCTATAATACAACACTATCTGTTCTAACTCCGGTAAACGATAAAGTTAGTGTTTCTACATTATCAAATTATGAGCAATCGGCTGGTGTTCCTATATTAGCACCAAGTCATCGAATTGGAAAAATGGGATATACCAAATTCAGTACGATGAATAATTTGAGTTGGGTTATAAGCTCAAAATCTTCCTTAAATTCGAATTTATATTACTCTCATAATAGTATGGAATTCAGGGATGATAATGTGTATGGCAGAATGCTGTTATCATCAATGGATTATAAGCACATTCTTAATAATCATATAAATGTAACTGCACGCTTAAAATATTCTCACTGGAATGCCGAACAAAGTAAAGAGGATAATGGAGTATTAAATCCTGAGATCTATTTCAGTTGGACTAAATTTAAAAATAACATCATCACTTTTGGAACTGATTTAAATCATACAAAATTTAGGCGTTCTGCAGTACTGGAACACAACCAGAATGCCCTTGGTGCTTTTGTGCAAGATGAAATTGAGTTGGATAAATGGTCGTTTCTTGCTGCATTGCGTTATGATAAAACAGACAATATCAAAGCTGTTCTTACACCAAAGTTTGCAGTGATGTACCAGCCGTATTATAATTTGCGCTTAAGAGCCTCTTTTGGCAGAGGATTTCATGCGCCATCAGTTATGGAGTTATATGAAGAAGGTTATGGTCACGGGGGAAGAGCTTATCGTTTCGGAAATCCAGATTTACAACCCGAATATAGTATAACATCAACTTTTAGTATTGAATATGCACCAATACAGAATTTTCAGCTCTTAATTCATGGATATTATAATACGATAAGCAATATGATTACCCCTGTATATAGTGGAATATGGGAGGAAAACCCAAATCCTGATAAGGTGATTGATAAATGGGTTCGGACAAATATTCATGAAGCAAAAATATATGGCCTTGAAACAACTGTAAAATATCAATTGAATAATAAATTTTTATTGGAGTGTGGATATAACTATTCATACAACGAGAATAGTTCAACTGGAAGACAATTGCCATATTTTCCGGGAGAAGCTTTTTTCTCAAAAATTATATACAAATACAATCTATCTCCTAAATTAGATGGATCATGCTTTGTTAGTTTAAGGGCTACCAAAAATCGAAGTGCATGGGACTGGAAGCCTGCTACTGGAAATGATTTTGATAACCCTGATGGATTAATCAGAGAATTAAAAGATTATCAGTTAATAAATGTGGGTGTGAAATTTACCTACAATAAAAATTTAAATTTGTTTTTGAATGCTGGGAATATATTAGGTCAGAATATTCAAAGACTGGATGATTCCTTTACTGAAATTGATGGCGAACCGACCCTAAAGATAGGGTGTTTGATAAGTCTTTAAATAGATTCTCCATAATCTATACTGTTGAAAATAAATTAACAAATTATTGATCAATCTAACCTTGCAAATAAATGATCGGTATTTCTATTTGTGATATTCATTTTAGTAAACACCATGATTTATAACATTAAAAACAATTATGTTGGTTAAAAGGTAATATTTCTGAATATAGGAATCCTTTCTGAGCTGATATTGGCAAACATAAAAAACTGATCATGAGCTGATTACGATAAATGATATTAGCCGTTAAATTAGGATCTGACCCTCAATTTTCCTTTATTAAAAATTAGAATAATCATAAATATATAGAATATAATTTTTTATATTATATATGATTAAATATATAATTTATTATATCTTTGTTTTTTTAATGGTGCGGATAGTTATCAGGGTTAAAGGTTTGGAACACTTTTATTGATTGTAATTATGTTGCAACCAAGCTCAGTGTAATTGGATTGTAAATAAATTTTATAACTGTTCCGTAGTTCGTTTCATAGTAGTGCAGAAACAAGTTTATGTTTCGGTAAGAATGGTTGTTTGGTTTGGGCAATCAAGTTGCCTTTTGGATAAAATATCCAAAAGGCAACTTTTACTTTAAAATTTTTAAAAGCAAATATGAAAAATAGTAACATATAATTCAGATCGTTTTATGAAAAAGAAAATTCCTCTATGGTTGAAAATTATTCTTGGCATGATCCTCGGAGTAGTATGGGGGCTTATTGCTGTTAGTTTTGGTTTAGAAAAGTTTACTTCCGATTGGGTTAAGCCTTGGGGTACGATTTTTATAAAAATGTTGAAATTAATAGCCGTTCCACTCATTTTTATCTCACTTGTTAAAGGAATTACAAGTTTATCAGATGTCTCTAAACTTACCCGGATTGGAATTAAAACCCTGTCATTTTTTATTATAACTACTATAATATCAGTTCTAATCGGCTTATTTTTGGTTAACACATTTAGACCTGGTGATACTTTTCCTGAACAAAAGCGCACAGAATTTCAAATGATGCACGAACAAAATGTAAAAGAAAAGGAACAAATGGCATCAAATGTTAAAAATCAATCTCCACTTTATATTATTGAAGACATCGTTCCTGACAACATTCTTAAAGCTGCCGGAGATAATACGAAAATGTTGCAGGTTATCTTCTTTGCCATTTTATTTGCCGTATCCATGCTTCTTCTTGATAGCCATAAAGTACTGTCAGTTAAAAATTTATTCGAAAGTCTTAATGATATTATTATAAAAATTGTGGATATCATTATGAAATTTGCACCCATTGGCGTATTTGCCTTACTGGCCGCCTTAGTTTCAGATTTCTCGGCTGATGCAGGGTTGTTTTGGGCACTTGGTAAATATGCCTTATTAGTCAGCTTTGGGCTAATCGGATTGTTATTTGTCTTATATCCGCCTATTATTTTATTATTCACCAGAGTGAAACTTAAAACCATTTTTCGGGCTCTTTTACCTACTCAAATGGTTGCGTTCTCTACAAGTTCAAGTAATGCAACATTGCCAATTAATATGCGACAATGTACAAATGAATTGGGTGTATCGGGAAGTGTTGCGAATTTTGTTCTACCCATAGGAGCAACGATTAATATGAATGGAGTAACATTTTATCAGGCGATTGCTGCTGTTTTTATCGCGCAGGTATTTGGTATGGACTTAACGATAATACAGCAATTGACCATTGTTCTTACTGCAACACTAGCTGCCATAGGCACTCCAGGTGTTCCCGGTGGTGGAATCATCATGATGGTTATTGTTTTGGATGCAGCTGGAATTCCTCCCGAAGGGCTTGCCTTAATTCTTGGTATAGACAGACCTTTAGATATGATTCGAACTGCGGTAAATGTGACCGGTGATGCTATTGCCGCCGTTGTTATTGCTCATAGTGAAAAAGAGTTGGATTATTCTATTCAGAAATGATATTAATATTAATACTGTGTATTTTTTAAATGATCAAATTGATGTTCGTTATTTTAAATTAATGTTTTCATGTTAATAAGAATAAAATTAATAATATATAAATTTATCTATTTTATTTGCTTTTATGTATAATTTATTATATATTTACAAGATAAAAGCGCGTATATTCTATCAAAAAACAATATTTATAATAGCCAAATTAGTTTAAAAAATTTACTAAAAGATTGAATGATAAATAAATAACAATATTAAAATTGAAAGAAATGTTTGACAATCAAAAATCACTTAAATCAAGGAGTTCTCGAATAAGACACTCCGGATTACTGGGAATCTTTCTAGCGGTCAGTCTTATTGCTACAATTTCATTAGATGAAGTTAAGGCGCAAGAAGCCGCACAAATTTCGCATGGCCCAATGCTAGGACATCTTGGTGCTCATGAGATTGGTGTTTGGGCACGCACGTTTAAACCTGGAACTTTTTGGGTTCGGTACGGGCTTTCACCAGATAAGATGGACTATTTATCGGATGGGGCAACCACAACTATTGAGCACGACAATACCGGTTGGGTTCTGATTAAAAATTTGAAGGCAGATACTAAGTATTACTATGCATTAACAGTAAAAGGCGGAACTGCCACTATGCTTAATCGTACCGGATCGTTCCGAACCCTGCCCGACACAGAAGAAATGAAAGATCCTAAGGTAAATCCGGAAGGATTGTTCAATTTCAGTTTTGAATACGCCTGCGGAAACAGTCAGGGCAGCAATGGATTTGGCCCTAGTCTTCCAACCTTCCGGACCATGTTAGACAAGATAAGCAACAAGATTAATTTTGCCATTCTCAATGGTGATTGGTTGTACGAGGCTGAACGAGAATATCCTGCAGAAAGTTGGTTAAAACAAGTTGGACTTACAAAGGAACAAACTCCAAGGGTTGTTGATCTTGCTCCAAAAATAGTCGGTGTATGGGAAAATTACAAATCATATCTCGACAGAGGTTATAATCTTGCAGAGTGGCACCGTGTCGTTCCTTCATTTTATACGATTGATGACCATGAAATTTTTGACAATACTTATGGAGCCGGACAAATAGGACGTGTAGACCACAAGGCAGTGTACCGTGATATAGGGGTTCAGGCATGGCATGATTATCTGGCATGGAGTAATCCAACTGAATTCACTCAAGGTATTACCTTCGGCAGGGCAAAACTCAAAGCCGGTAGTGATATTTTAATTGATACAGAAACAGACTTCACAAAACTCGATCTCAGTCAGGCCGCTACCCTCCAGGTATTTTGGGGTGGACCCTATGATGGAATCCGAAACATTCCCAAAGGAACCCAACCCGGAAACCCCAATAGTGGGGTTTATCAGATCATTGAAGTAATAGATGCACATAAAATCCGTGTTTATCCATCTGCAAAAAAGAATGGCAATCCTGTGTATTCTATCGGACGAAGATCTTATGGTAAAATGAGGGTAAGTAATTCTGATATCTTTTTACTTGATGTCCGCTCTCACCAGGACATGCATGATACGAGTGACCCCTATAAAAAAGGAATCTCAATAATGGGCAAAGAACAAAAAGCCTGGTTAAAGTCAGAAATGCTGAAAAGCGATGCTGAGTTTTTCTTTGTCGTTTCATCGGTTAATTTTAGTATTCCTCACGAGGGAGGAACTGGCGGAAGCACAGCAGATCAGATAGCTACAGGGCAAATTGGCAGGGATGATGCATGGACCAGTTATGTAGAAGAGCGAACAGAAATGATCGATTTTTGGGAATCACTGGGTAAACCTGTATTTGTCCTTACCGGTGATTTACACAACAGTTTTGCAGTAAAGATGACTAATAATGTTTGGGAATTTGCTTCAGGACCGCACAACTCACGCAATCATGCTCTTGGGGCAGAAGGTAATCGTCCTGTGAATGGAATATATAATTCAAGGGGAAGTGAAGTTGATATTCGTTGGTCAACAGCTATTCTAAATGATGTACCTGGTGCGTTAAGGTATATTCCTAATTATTGTGTGGTTCAGGTTAATAACGTTTTTAATAATCCTGTAGAGGAAGGCAAGGACAGATGGATACCATTTCCAAGGCCTCACGTTATTTTCCAGTATTACAACGGCTTAACCGGTGATTTAATGTATGCTGAAACCATTCAGGCAATAACCAAATAGCAGGATTATACTTTTTTAACTGATTATAAAATGGTTTAAAGAATTTATTACTTGAAAATACAAATTCATTGCCTATGGAAAATAACGACTAATTTATGGTTTTTGAAATCTACGATCGTAAAGCATAAATAAAAGCTACAACTTAATTAAAACATTATCAAATTAATATTTTTTTTATGAAACGAAAATTAACAATTTTTTTAATCTTTTTTCTCGGGATGCAAATAGCATATGCTCAAGGAAAAGTTGTAACCGGTACGGTTACAAGTGCTGAGGATGGAACAACCATCCCAGGAGTAACGATAATGGTTACTGGTACAACAACAGGTGTGACAACTGACGTGAATGGTAAATACCAAATAACTTTACCAAATAATAATGCAGTACTCAAATTTTCATTTATTGGCTTCAAAAGTCAATCAATAACTGTTGGTCAGGCTTCAACCATAAATGTAACTTTAGAGCTCGACCTTGTGGGCCTCGAAGAGGTTGTGGTTATTGGTTACGGTACTTCCACAAAAGAAGCACTTACTGGTGCTGTTCAAGTGGTTGGAAGTGAAAAGTTATCAATGCTTCCTGCAGCCACACTTGAAAATGCCCTGCAAGGAGGAGTTACAGGTCTTATGATGAACAATGCTGATGGACAGCCTGGTGCAGGAGCCGAAATCCGTATCAGAGGTATTGGGTCCATCAATGCATCCAGTGAGCCATTATATGTTATCGATGGGATTCCAGTACAATCTGGCTCTCCTTCACCAACTGATTTTTCTAATGAGGGGAAAAGCTCTAATATTATGTCAACCATGAACCCGAACGATATCGAAAGTATTTCTGTATTGAAAGATGCATCGGCAACAGCCATTTATGGTTCACGTGGTGCCAATGGTGTAATTCTTATTACAACTAAAGGCGGTAAAGCAGGTAAAACTAAAATTAATTTCAGTGCTTCAACCGGTTTCTCCGATAATGCGTACAATAATTTGCAGGAGCCTCTTAATGCAGCCCAATACAAAGAATTATTCATTGAAGGATATACAAACAGGGGCGAATCGGCTGCTACAGCTACTGCACGTTTCGACGATTGGTTTCCTGAGGCAGCTACTACAAATACAAACTGGATTGACGAAATTTATCGAACCGGTAAAACAAAACAATATAACGTTGATGTAAGTGGCGGAGCTAATGGAATAACCTATTTTGCTTCTATCGGATATTATGACCAGGAAGGTGTTGTGGTCGGAACTGATTTTGAACGATTTTCATCGCGATTAAATATTGTTGCTAAATTGACCGATAAATTGACCATTACTAATAATATTAATCTTGGACGAACAATGGCTCATGGAGTCGATGATAAAACATCATGGACTAATCCAATGCACGTAGGATATTTTACTCCCCCACAAATTCCGGTTTATGATGAATATGGAAGATTCTATGGTGATCATTTAGTTTTAGGAATGAACGGCAGCAACCCTTTAGGTGTTTTATTGGAAGATGAGCGATGGCAAAAACAAACGCGTATCACGGACAACCTCACGGCAAGTTATAAAATCCGTGAAGATTTAGTTTTTAAATCCGCCTGGAGTTTTGACATGGTTGGAGTTAACGAATTCCAATATCAGAATCCGAGATATGGGGATGCCCGACTTGTGGGTGGTAGTGGAGATGAGGGAACTCAGAATACCCTTAACTGGATTGGAACCCAAACCTTGAATTACAATAAACTTTTTGGACAAGATCACAGCTTCGATGCGTTGTTAGGTTATGAAGCACAAAAATATGAAAGTAGATCGATCAGGGCCAGAGCTGAAGGTTATCCAAATGCAACGCTCAGAACACTAGCCAATGCTGCAAATCCAATGGTGGCAACTAGTTCAGGAACATCTTATGCTTTTGCTTCTATGTTCTCCAGATTTTCTTATAATTATGCCGGAAAATATTATGCAACTGCAAGTTTCCGTCGTGATGGTTCTTCACGTTTTGGTCAGAACTCTCGCTGGGGTAACTTCTGGTCTCTTGGAACATCCTGGCGAGTTACCCAAGAGGATTTTATGAAAGATATCAAATGGATAAATAATTTGAAATTGAGAGTATCTTATGGTATAACCGGTAATGCAAGCATTGGTAATTTCGATGCAGTTGCTTTATATGGTTTTGGTAACGACTATGATGGCATTGCAGGTTCAGCACCTTCTAACATCGGCAATCCTTATCTTACCTGGGAAGGCCAAAGTACTTTGGATATTGGTATAGACTTATTTGTATTTGATCGGGTTAGTGCAACCGTTAATTATTTCCACAGAAAAAACAATGATCTGTTATTAGATCGACCATTATCTGAAACTACTGGTTTTAATGGTAATCTGCAAAATGTTGGAGATATGTTGAACAGAGGTTTTGAGATCGAGGCTAATGCCCAAATCGTTAAATCAGCTGATTTTAACTGGGATTTAGGGTTTAATATTACTTTAATGAAAAATGAGGTAACCAGACTTGATGAACCAATTATTGATGGTGCTCAAAATCATACAGAAGGACGTGATTACTATGAATTTTATATGTGGCACTGGGCCGGTGTAAATCCTGCAAACGGTCAAGCTCAGTGGTATAAAGATGAAACCATGACCACAATTACAGAAAAGGTAAAAGATGCTGTACCATTCTTTACCGGTAAATCAGCATTGCCAAGTGCTTATGGAGGGGTTAATACCAATTTAAGTTATAAAGGTTTCAGTTTAAGTGCACAGATTGTATTTGTTTGGGATAAATGGGTATATAATAACCAATCCAAAGGTATTGAAAGTGATGGAGCCCGTGCTCCCAGAAGCACAAATTTGTACGCATTTGAAAACCGATGGACTACACCCGGGCAGGAAGCCCTTGTTCCGAAATTTGTATGGGGAAACTCATCCAAGAGTAATCAAACAAACAGTACCCGTTACTTATATGATGCAACATATATTCGCTTAAGAGATCTTACTTTAGCATATACCTTTAATAAATCAATTACTGAAAAGCTTGATATTTCTTCATTAAGGGTATTCGTACAAGCAAATAACTATTTTACCTGGGTCAGATCAAAACATTATCAATATGATCCTGAATCAGATACTAATGGTATTGTTAATGGTACTGTGCCAAAAACCAAATCCATTACTTTGGGTGTAAATGTGGGATTTTAATCAATCGTTTGTAGAAATGTTAAAATAAACAATTATGAAAAAACTTATAAATAAAATATCAGGAAAGTCTCCGCTGATAGCAATATTGGTTGTGTTTTTCACGGTATCATGTTCAAAAGATTTTCTGGAGTTACAGCCGGAACAAGCAGTTTCAATGAGTCAGGCTTTGAAAACTAACGCTGATTTTAATGCCGCTATTACAGGATGTTATGATGGATTGCAAAGCGGAAACTATTATGGTAAATTCTTTATTATGACTCCCGATGTTATGAGTGATGATGCCAAAGGAGGTGCTCTTGTTAACAGGGCTTCTGATTGGCATTCATACCAAGGATCATCTACCGATCGAAGTAACTTGGCTGAGAATATCTGGTCAATTGGTTATAGGGTTATTGATCGTGCTAACAGAATTTTGGAATCAGGAACTGATCTGAATATTAATGAAATTAAAGGTCAGGCCTATGCTTTTAGAGCACTTGCTCATTTTGATTTAGTTCGTATATATGCACAGCATTATACTTTTACCGCAGATGCATCACATTTGGGTGTGCCAATTGTTACAACAGTTGATCCATTAGCAAAACCTGCGCGTAATACGGTCAAAGAAGTTTATGATCAGGTAATTGCCGATTTTAATTCATCACTTCAATTGATCAATGACAATAAAAACTCTTTTTACTTTTCAAAAAATGTTGTAAAAGCCTTATTGTCAAGAGTATATCTTTACAAAGAGGATTGGACTAATTCAGTGGCTATGGCGAATGATGTCATTAACAGTGGTAAATATTCTCTGGTAAGCAATGCGAATTATGCCAAAATTTTCAGTACTGATCATAGCGCTGAAACAATCTTCGAAATTGACATGAACCCTACTGATAACAATGGCAGCGGTTCCCTTGCAGGTAATTATTTAGCTACAGGATATGCCGAATACTTACCATCCATGGATCTGGTAAATCTTATTCCCAATGGTGATGTTCGCAAAACATTGTTCAAAGAAGATACTAAACTTGGTGGTGGGGATTTTGGCTGGTTAAGGGTTAATAAATATAGCAATGCTTTAGGTTATGACAATACTCCTGTAATTCGACTCTCAGAAGTTTATCTTAACCGAGCTGAGGCCAACTATCATTTGAATAATGCAAGTGCTGCTCAGGCTGATGTGAATCTTATTCGTAAGAGAGGTTTACCAACTGCCGCCAGTGTAACGGCAACAGGGGCTGCACTTCTAGAAGAAATATTACTTGAAAGAAGAATTGAGCTCTCATTCGAAGGTCATAGATTATGGGATTTAACCAGAAATAAAAAGGGAGTTTTCAGAAATAATTGCACATCAACAACGTGTTCTGTTCCTTATCCTGATAATCGTTTCGTTTTAGCAATTGGTAAATTTGAGATTGATGCTAATGAGAATATTATTCAAAATCCAGGTTACTAGATATTTGGTTCATAAATAGTGGTAATAATTGGGGAGGTTAGTAGAAAAGTCCCGCTTTTAGCGGGACTTTTAAATCCTAAAGTTAGTTAAGAAAATTTTATGTTTTATAGGTGTAAATTATGATAACAAAAAATGAACAATTTTCCATTAAATTCTTAACTTTAAAACCAATTTCTTAGCTAATGAAGATTAATATCAAAACCACTTGTCAAGAAATGAATTATTGTTCTGATAATTTGTGATATTGCAGTACAACAACCATCAAGAGTTATGACAGAAAATATAGTTGCAGAAAACTTAAGACCATTTTTATCCATCGCCAAAATGATTGGATCTAGTTTCGGAAGAAATTGTGAAGTTATCCTTCATGATCTCTCAATTCCACAAAAATCAGTTGTTTTTGTTGTAAATGGGCATGTTACTGGACGTAAAGTTGGTCAACCTTTTGATCACCTTTTAAGTATTGTGTTGTCTTCCAAAGATTTTAAAGATGACTATTTAGCAAATTATCAAACTGTCGCTAAAGATGGTAGGTTGATCAAATCTTCTACCGTCTTAATTCGAGATGCTAAGAATTACTTAATTGGAGCTCTATGTATAAATTACGATATTTCAATGGCACAACCGATTCAAAATTTTATCAATGATTTTGTTTCAACCAATACAACTGTAAAAAGAGAATCTGCATTAGCTGAAAGAATTCCTGAATCCTTTGATAACGAACCAGAATCGTCTGATAATATTACTGAGACTACCAACGATTTAATCAGAAGAATTATTGGGAACGTTGATATAAAAAGCATGAAGCGGAAGGCAAGAGTTTCACTCATACAGTTTATGGAAGAAAAGGGAGTCTTTCTGATAAAAGGGTCAATTGATACGGTTGCAGAAATGATGCAAATATCAAAAGTTACGGTTTACAGCTATCTCGATGTTCTAAAAAAACAGAAGCTTAATAAATAAAAACAACAAAACAATCATGATATCGAAGAAACTATTATTTATAATAGGGCTAATGTTGTGCATTAACACATCAATGAATGCCCAAAAGAAAACTTTTCATACTTCAAAAGCACCTGCACCGAAAGCCGGAAGTATGTTTATATTCCCTGAGCGGATAATCCTTAAAGATGGGGGATTTTATAATGCAGAACGGGCAACAATGTTTGTTCCATTAAATCGATCAGTAAAAAACAGCGATGTTATATCTTTGGATGTTTATCGCTTTAAAGCATCGGGAAAGGCAAATCCAAATACACCTCCCATTTTTTATCTTCATGGAGGGCCTAGCTTTGAGGGCTTGGAAGATCAGTTAAAAGAGATTGGAAATTTTGAGAAAAATTGGCAATTCATGCTGGATGTTGCTGACGTTGTAATTGTTAGTCAACGAGGAATTGGCCCTTCAAAACCTACTACAACAATTGAAACCACTCAGGAAACTTTTCCGCCAGATGTTGCCTATAACAACGAGCAGGCAATTGAAAGTCTGCAAAAATTATTGGCAAAGGAAAGAAAGGAATGGGAAGATTTAGGGCTCGACCTTAAAGGTTTCACAGTGCTTGAAGCTGCTGAAGATGTAAATGATGTGCGAAAAGCTTTTGGATATGACAAGATTACCATATGGGGCGGAAGTTTCGGATCACATTGGGGAATGTCATTGATGCGTTTACATCCTGAAATTATTGAACGTGCCATTCTTAGAGGTATGGAAGGGCCTGATCACACTTATGATCACCCAGGACACACATGGAATGTCTATAAAAGAATGGCAGAAGAAGCAGAGAATTCACCAGAACTGCAAGGACTCATTCCTGAAGGCGGGCTTATTGCCGCAGTCGAAACAATTGTCAAAAGACTTGAAAACAAACCCATTACAGTCGAAGTTAAAGACCCTAAAACCGGCAATGTTCAAAATGTTTTATTTGATGCCCATTCAGCCAGGCAACTTTCAAGAGGATATTCAAATAGCCTGGAATCATGGCCGGCCGACATTATAACCCTCTATAATGGAGACTTTACAAAAGCCGCAGAAAATGTGATTAAAAAGTATAAAAATAGCGAGCGCACTTTCAAAACTGCAAGTTATTATGTGCTTGATTGCGGATCAGGAATAACTGCAGAGCGACTTGAAGAACATTTGGCAGACCCTGCTACTCAAATTCTTGAAACCGGATGGGGTTACATCAATGGTTGTCCATGTTGGGACAGTGATTTAGGCGATGATTTCCGTAAAAATTTTGAAACAGATATTCCAACAGTAATTGTTCAGGGTACATGGGATAGAAGCACTCCTTATGAAAATGCACTCGAATTAGTTCCTTACTTTAAAGACTCTAAATTTATTCCTTTTAAAAGAGGACCTCATGGTGCAATAAAAGTTGCGTTGCAAGTTTCAGAGGATTTTAAAAAAGGCATACTTAGATTTGTGGAAAGTGGTGACCGTTCTGAATTACCCGATAAAGTGGAACTACCAACTCTCAAATGGACAGTGCCCCAAATTAAATAATATGGCTAATAATTACGCCCCGAAGAATTAACTCTAGGAGCCATTTACTAACACATTTAATTAATAAAAATGAGACAATATAATACGAATGGATTATTCCCAGCTAAGTTATTAAAAGAAATCAGAAATCAGTTTGTTTATGTTGATTGGGATCCATATACAGGCAAACGCATATTTTTTGAAGCTGCTTCTGGTTCTTGCCGGCCAAAAGGAGTTGTTGAAGCAATGGCTAAAGAAACTGCCCTGCCCGACCAGCAAGGAAGGCTTAATCCAGGTGCAGCTCATTCAGACGAGATTACGGCTAAAGGAATTGCAGACCTGATGACTTTTTTTGGTGCAAAATCAGGCCAGACAATACCTGGCTGGAGCAGCAGTCATGTTATTTACAGAATTACGGATGCTGTGTTATCATCAGTTCCCGGAACAAATGTAGTCACAACAGGTCTCGACCACGCTTCGGTAAGAAGTGCATTAACCCAATTTGCAGAAAAATACCATAAGGAAGAACGCATCGCAGAACCCGATTTAGAAACTGGTTCTGTTAAGATTTCAAATATTTTAAGTAAAATTGACAAAAACACTTGTTTTCTGGTCGTTACCCACTTATCAAATGTTACAGGCGAAATATATGATGTAAAAACCATTGTTGAAGAGGCAAGAAAAATTAAACCTGATTTATTTATCATGGTTGACGGTGTTCAATACACACCATCAGGACTTGTTGATGTTGAAGATATTGGAGCTGATGCTTACGTTATGGCTCCTTATAAAAATTATGGCGTTAAAGGCTGTGGTTACGCCCATGCTTCAGACAGGTTAGCAAATCTGCCCCACTGGAAATACATTTTTAAACCATCAAATAGCTGGGATTTAGGCGGAGTTGAACACCAATCATATGCAGCCTGGTCGGCTGTTGTCGATTATTTATGCTGGCTTGGGAGCTTTTTTAACAGCTCTCTCGACAGAAGAGAACTTGTCGTAACGGCAATGAACAGAATTAAAGCCCATCAGGAAGGCCTTTTATCAATCTTGCTTAAAGGAACCGATGAAACTCCCGGATTTGATCAAATGGAAAAAGTTACAGTTTATGGAATGGGAGATGATCTAACAAAACAATCGTTGCTAGTCGGATTTAATATTGAAGGTATCGAATCTGAAAGAGTTTGTGAATTATATAAAGAAAAACAACTCAGGCTTCATGCCCCCGGGCATGATCCATTCTTTGCAGCCATGTTAAAACAACTCGGGATTTCAAGTTTTGTAAGACTCTCAGGCTCTCACTATAATTCGCCAGAAGAGATTGAAATTTTTCTGAAAGCGACTGCTTCTATCATTAATTAGATTATTTAAATCGATGATTGTTATTAAAAATATTTTTTCAGAATACGAAAGTAGCTAAAATGAAAAATTCCAATAGTTTGTTTTGTAATTATAAAGTTAAGTTAATTTTAAAAATGAGTGTGATGATTATCACACTCATTTTTTCTATGGTAAAAGAAGCAAATGCTCAAAATCAGAATAATATTAATTCTGAAATGATTAAAAACCTGGAATGGTCAAATATTGGCCCCAAACGTGGAGGCAGGTCCATTGCAGTGGCAGGAAGTTCTATACGCCCTTATGAATATTATTTTGGAGCAACCGGAGGCGGATTATGGAAAACAACTGATGGAGGAAATAGTTGGGATCCGATAACCGATGGACAATTAAAAAGTTCTTCAGTAGGTGCAGTGGCAGTTTCACAATCAAATCCCGACATAGTTTATATTGGGATGGGAGAATCTCAATTGCGACAAAACGTATTGCAAGGCGATGGGGTTTATCGTTCAACAGATGCCGGTAAAAGCTGGAATCATATTGGATTAGAAGAGACTCAGGCTATCAGTAGAATCCGAATTCATCCGAACGATCCAAACAGGGTATATGTTGCCGCATTGGGTCATCCATTTGCTTCAAACATGGAAAGAGGAATCTTTAGGACAAAGGATGGTGGTATATCATGGGATCAAATATTGTATAAAAATGATCAGACTGGAGCAATAGATCTTGTACTTGACCCGAACAATCCGGAAATTATGTATGCTACTCTTTGGGAAGTATATAGAAAGCCTTGGATTTTGTGGAGTGGTGGTTCTGGATCAGGCCTCTATAAATCAGTTGATGGTGGAGATAATTGGACAGAAATTACAAGAAATCCTGGATTACCAGAAGGTATTTGGGGGAAAAGTACGGTTACACTTTCTGGCGCTGATTCGAAAAGAATTTATGTAAACATTGAAGCTGAAAATGGAGGATTATACAGATCGGATGACGGTGGAATAACTTTTGCTTTGATAAACAATCATAGAGATTTATGGCAACGTGCTTTCTACTTTTTAAGAATTCAGGCAGATCCAAATGATCGTGATGTAATTTATATTCTAAGTTTTAAATTAATCAAATCTGTGGATGGTGGTAAATCTTTCAAATATTTACCTGAAACACATGTAGACCATCATGACTTATGGATAGACCCTCTTAATCCTGAGCGAATGATTAACGGGAATGATGGAGGTGGAGTAGTGTCAGTTAATGGTGGACAAACCTGGACTCATATGAGATATCCAACGGCACAGATTTACCGTTTAAGTGTTACCAATGATTTCCCATATCATGTTGCAGGAGGCCAGCAGGATAATTCTACAGTAGTCGTACCATCTGATGGAGGCTACCTTAGAAATGAAAGATTAGAACCCGGAGAAATGATGTATGCTGCAGGTGGTGGTGAAAATGGCTATGTTGTGCAGCATCCAACTAAACTTAATATTTTTTATTCAGGCAGAACCAATGCTTTGGATAGGTATGACCGAAATACTGGTTTAGTAACAGATATTCAGCCATTTCCAAGAATCGTAATGGGAGAAGCTGCAGAAGTTATGCCCGAAAGATGGAATTGGAATTATCCAATTGCTGTAACCGATTTAGAGCCTGATGCCATTTATGTCGGCTCTCAATATTTATGGAAATCATCAGATCAAGGTCAAAATTGGAAAAAAATTAGTCCCGATTTAACCCGGGCTGATCGAAGTACAATGGGTAATTCAGGAGGTCCAATTGTTCTTGATCAGGATGGACCAGAGATTTATGCCACTATTTACACCATCGAACCATCCCCGCATAATGCAAATACAATTTGGGTAGGTTCTGATGATGGATTGATTCATTTGACCCGCGACGGTGGGAAAAAATGGTCAAATGTTACACCTTCTGATTTGCCAATAAATAGTAAGGTCAGCTCAATCGAATCATCCCCTCATAATCCGGCAGTTGCTTATGTAACAGCAAGAAGGTATGAAATGGGTGACAGAAGACCCTATGTATGGAAAACCGAAGATTTTGGACTTACCTGGAATAAAATTGTCGATGGCATAGATGAAAATGATTTTGGACATTCAATATGTGAAGATCCAATAAAAGAAGGGCTATTATTTTTGGGTACTGAACATGGAGTTTATGTTTCATTTAATAGTGGGATGAATTGGCAAAGCTTTGCAAATAATTTACCTAATACTCCGGTAATGGGTATTGCTATAAAACAAAATGATTTGGTAATAGCAACGCATGGACGCTCATTTTGGAAAATGGAAAACATTGAATTGCTTCGTCAGATTTCAACTTCAGATATTTTTGAAAAAGAATTCCATTTATTCAAACCTACAAATGCCATCAGACGTGCAGTTCCTGTAACCATCGATTTTTATGCAAAGCATAAAGACCGTGAGGTAAAACTTGAGATTGTTGATACAGATGGAAACTTGGTGATTCAGTTATTCAATAAAAAAATTCAAAATCCGGGGATGTATAGATTTATTTGGAATCTCAGATATGAAGGTGCAACCTCATTTCCAAATATTATTCTCGAAGGTGGCAATCCCAGAAGAGGTCCTTGGGCTCCCCCCGGGAATTATTCGGTGAAACTCACTCTTAACAAAGAAGTTCAAATACAAAATATTAAAGTGGAAAAAGATCCAAGGTTGATAGAAGTTTCAAATGAAGATTTGAAAGCCCAATTTGATCTTGCAATGAAAATAAAAAATTGTGAAAGTGCAGCAAATGAGGGAGTTATTCTGTATCGAAAATTAAAGAATGAGCTTGAGAATAGATTGAATCTGTCAAAGAATAAAAGTCTTCATAAAGAAGCCAATTTATTCATCCAACAAATAACCAAAATCGCTGATAATTTATATCAACTTAAAAATCAGAGCCCGAAGGATAAAATTGCAAATCCTATTCGATTAAATGATCGTTTAACAGGATTGAGAAGTCATCTTGAAGAAGGTGATATGAAACCAACTTTAAGTTACCTAAGGGTATACGAACAACTCTCTGCAGAACTAAAGATACATTTAGATGAACTAGAAGGATTATTAAATAACGATTTACCGGCGTTAAATAAAAGACTCAAGCATTTAAATCTTGAAACAATAAAATTATAGGTGCTGGTGGGTTTACTTCCTGAATTTATTAAGGATTATTAGGGCGTATATTTTGAATGTACGCCCTTATTTTTGTCAGAAAGTTTTGTGGATTATGAATAGCCGAAAGAAGTTGCGATCAAAATTGATTTATTCTTCAACTTCAACAATCATCTCAATCTCCACAGCCTGACCTCTAGGCAGAGAGGCCATCCCAACTGCTGCACGTGCATGCATGCCTCTTTCTCCAAAAACGGCTACCATCAAATCTGAAAAACCATTTATCACTTTAGGTTGATCTATAAATGATGGATCGGAATTGACCATTCCCAGTACTTTTACAATTCGTTTTACTTTTTTCAAATCACCGAGCATTTGCTTTAAAACAGATAACTGATTAATCGCTGTTATTCGTGCTGCTTCATACCCTTCTTCGATACTCACATCAACACCAAGTTTTCCGGTAATTTCTGTGCCGTCAGATCGCTTAGGTCCTTTCCCTGCCAAAAAGATGAGGTTGCCGGTTCTGACACCATTGACATAATTAGCAACGGGTTGGGGTGGTTCAGGCAAAATTATGCCTAAGGCAGCAAGTTTTGCTTCAGGATCGTAAGTGTTTACATCAGCTTCAAAAGAAGTACTTGCCGGACTACCACATCCATTCGAAAAGATATAAACTATAGAGACCATTATTAAAAAAACATTTTGCATCATTCAACTATTTAGATTTTAAATTTTTCATGAAGAATAAAAGATATTTATTACTTTAATTTACGTTCAAGTGCTTCTAGTCGAGCTGTTTCTATTTGTGCTTTGGTTAATGAATAACCTTCGGAACCTCCAGACATCAAACAATCATAAGGACATTCGTTATGTTTTAATTTCAAAACATGACCCAATTCATGAGAAGCGGTTCTGGAAAGTGATCCTTTGACAAATTCATTATGATATTCGGTAAGTAATGTTTTTTCCGGAATACCTCCGCCATTATGTTTATTTGACCATGTTCCAAGAACACAATGACCATCAAATCCGCCAGTCATTGCATTACCTTGAGAAGTATTTCCAATAAATGGGAATAAATAAATATGAAATAGATTCTTGCCCAATTCATCAGGTTTACTTCTGTATTGTGGTTGCATTAACGAATATAATAGCGGCAGACGAGCGGGATCTGATTCACCTTCCGAATTTCTTCCGCAATTAACAATATAATTAATTGCTTGCTCGTAAGTATCATTCTTAACAACATCTTCTTCAATAATTGATTCAATTACCCACTTTATTTTTGCCTGGCTCCAGATTGCATTTACCTCCGGAATTATAATTTCTCTAACATCGTTGGGGGTTACCCAAGTATTCATGCTTACTCCTGTCGGATGAAGCATTATAATATCTTTCATGATGTGAATTCGTAAATTTAATTCATAAACTGGTACTACAACCTCTTCATCATCATTTGGATTAACATCAGGTAAAACATCATTAGAACGTTTTGAACAACTACTCAAGAACACAAACACCAAAAAAAGCAAACAAGAAAAACACAGACGTATTTTAATTGAAAAAAATGAGCTTATGCAGGCTTTCATTGTTAATAAATCTTAAAATTATTTAAGGCGTTTAGATGCAGTCAGTCGGGCTGCTTCTATTTGTTCATCTGTAAGCAAATAACCTTGAGATTTTCCTCCCATCAAACAGCCGGTCTCACATTCATTATGTTTCAGGCTCAATACATGACCAATTTCGTGGGCAATAGTTCTTGAAAGTGATCCTCTCTTAAATGAGTTGTGATCTTCTGTAAGTGCTGTTTTTTCCGGAATACCTCCTCTATTATGTTTATTTGTCCAGGTTCCTACAACCGTGCTCCAATTAAAGGGTCTCATTGCATTACCTTGAGAAGTATTCCCGATAAATGGGAATAAATAAATATGAAATAGATTTTTATCCAATTCGTCTGCTTTGCTCATATTTTGTGGTTGCATCAGCTTGTATAAGTGAGGAAGTCGCTCTGCATCAGAACGTCCTTCTGAATCTCTTTTGGTTCCGGCAATAAAAGTTAATGATTCTTCATACGTATCGCCTTTAACAACATTTTCTTCAATGATTGATTCAATATCCCACTGAATATTTGCTTGCTTCCATATTGCATTAACTTCCGGCATAATAGTTTCTTTAATATCACTAGGGGTTATCCAATTCTTCATAATCACCCCTGTTGAATGAATCATTGTAATATCTTGCATTATATGAACTCTTAAATTCAAATGAATTGTAGTATTTTCTTCATTGATGTTTTCCAAATTACCAAACTTAAGAGCATCGTTGGGATGAATTGTGAAGCCGAGAAGGAGTATTGAAGTTAGTAGGATTAAACTAGAATAGTAAAAGGGTTTTTTACTAAAATTAAAATGGTTTTTGAAAGCTTTCATGTTAATTGAATTTAGGATTTTTATATTAATTGAATATGTTTATTTTATGTTGTTATGATATATCGATAGATTGCATAGAGGATGTTTAATTTCATGTTTTTTTATCTTGGGCTTCAGAATTTAAAAATTGGAACTTATTCATAATATTGGCTGGGGCTCTATTATTATTAATTTCATTCATCATAAAATTCATAGCCGGAGTTACATGTTCAAAAAACATTTTGTAGGATTTGCATAAATAATTTAAGCCTTGTTCCCCATTAGGAGTTTCCATAAAACGATGTTTTGGGCATGCTCCGTGGCATGCAAATAGAAACTCACAATCATGGCAATCGGTTGGCAAACTTTCCAATTTATCATTACTAAATTCAGCATGCTGTTTCGAATGCATTAATTCGTCAGGCGAAGTAATATTTGTGTTTCCAAGACGGTATTTGTCATAAACAAAATGGTCGCAACTATATAAATCACCGTTATGCTCCATCACAGCTGTCATTCCGCAGGTTTCTTGAAATACACACAAACCCGGAGGCTCACCAATCCAGTTTGCCAGAGTTACATCAAATAATTGTACATAATACTGACCCACATCTTTTTTAACCCATTCATCAAAAATAGAACACAAAAAATGACCAAATTTTATGGGTTCAACCGACCAATCGGTAACATGTGCCTCTTTATCATAAGTATTATCAACCAGCTGAAGCGTTTCAGGTGCAACAGCAATTCGTTCAACGATTGGAATAAATTGCATGAACGTGCTGCCAATAGATTTTAGGAAATTGTAAACTTCTAAAGGATATGCTGAGGTTAAATTATTGACTACAGATAAAGTATTGAATTCAACCCTGTGTCGATGCATCAATTCAACACTTTTCATTACCCTGTGAAAACTAGAGTTACCTGATTTTGTTTTGCGATAGTAATCATGCAGTTTTTCTGGTCCATCAACCGATATGCCTACCAGAAAATTATTATCTCTAAAAAATTCACACCAATTTTCATCTATGTAAGTGCCATTTGTTTGAAAAACATTATTGATTTTTTTACTTCCTGCATATTTTTTTTGCAATACAAGTGCATTTTTGAAATATTCAATTCCCAGAATACCTGGCTCTCCACCTTGCCAAACGAAAGTTATTTCATTTACATCTTGCTCCCGAATATATTGCTGGGTAAATTTTTCTAAAAGATGTTCATCTAATTTAAAATTCGCGGTCTTTGGATAAAGGTTCTTTTTTTCAAGATAATAACAATAAGCGCAGTTTAAATTACATACCGAACCAACGGGTTTTAGCATGATGGTAAAAGTTCTGGCTCCTTCATACTTTTTGAACGCTTCATTAAAAGATATTATTCCTGATCTGTTATCCATAAATTAAGCCCAGTAAATATTAATGTTTTGGTATATCAAATTTGTGATTTTAATTAATTTTTTGGTATAGCTTTTCGCCAACCATCAGCCAATTGATGTGAAAGCATGTCAACAATTTCCTTGTATTGCGTTTGATTTGCTAAGTTCTGATTTTCTTGAGGATCTGTATCGTGATCGAATAATTCTTTACTTAACAAGTTACCCCTGGTGTCATCTTTATTCCAATCATACCATTCTACATAACGATATCTATCGGTTCTCATAGTATAACCCATCATCTCTTTTTTTACATAAGGTGATGGCCTGTATCTGCCCAACAGATATTGGCTAAAAGCAGCTGATTTCCATTCCTTGTCAGGATTTTCTAATAAAGGAACTACACTGGTTCCGTGTAAATATGAAGGAACAGGGAGATTGGCCATTTCGCATAAGGTTGGATATATGTCCACAAATTCAGTTAATGCGTTGCTATGTTTTCCCTTGGCTGCAACTCCGGCTCCACTGATAATCATGGGAACATGAGTATCGATTTCATAATTGGTGTGTTTGCTCCACCCATTATGCTCGCCCAGTTTCCATCCATGATCTCCCCAAAGGACAATTACTGTATTTTCTGCTAATCCAAGTCTGTTGAGCTCATCCAGTAGTCTTCCAATTTGTGCATCGGTATATGAAACACTGGCATAGTAACCATGTTTGATTTTTCTTTGCTTCTCTTCGCTCCATGATTTCTCAAATGGTAGAGGCAAATCCTGAGAATTAGAATATCCCCTTAACTCTGCATCTCCATGAATCGCATAATCAGGACTGTCTTTTGGGGGAAATTGGTTTTCAGCCAAAGGTATTTTTTCCCGATCATACATATCCCAATATTTTTTTGGGGCATTGAATGGAAGATGTGGTCTGTAATAACCAACAGATAGGAAAAATGGTTCATTTTTGGTTTTTAACTCTCTAAGCACTTCTATGGCTCGGGTAGTTTGCGCTCCATCGTAATAAAAATCATCAGGAACATCCGCACACTCAGTTGCATTTGCTTTAACATACCAATATCCCAATTGATCTTTTTTCTTCCCTGCTTTTTCAAGTTGTTTAGCCTTTTCTGCTTGTATCTTAAGGTTTTCTTCGTTTGCATAAACGGCATCGGGGTCGAAAGGAAATCCAGCAATGTTTTCCGGAACAACCGACCAGGATATAGTGTCGGGATCGTTATTGTGAAATGCTTTACCAAAACCTACGGTGGTATATCCGTTATTTTTAAAAAACTGGGGAAGAGTAACCACATCTGGTAAAATATCTCTGAAATGTATTTTTAAATCCCACACTTTCGTGGAGTCAGGGCGAAGCCCTGTAAGTAAACTCACCCTTGAGGGATTACAAACTGCTTGTTGGCAATACGTTCGGTTAAAAGCAACTCCTTGTGCTGCCAATCGGTCGATATTTGGGGTTTTAATATTTGTATCGCCATAACAGCCTAATTCAGGACGAAGGTCATCTACCGGAATAAACAAAAAATTAAGTTTAGCTTGGTCAGAGGTCTCCTTTTTTGCTTCTCCCTCTTTTATTGAACACGAATTCATCGCAATGAGGGATGAAATTGATACTAAAAATAAATTTTTATTGTATTTCATAATAAAGGGTATATTAAAGTTGATTCATTGCTAAAATAATCACCGTTAGGTGAAGTAGTATTCTTCCATCTTCTTTAAAGAACAATTATCTCATCTAAAATACAGACTTATTCAAACATCAGTCGATAGTAGTTCACTTATTACTTAACGTAAAAATAGAAATTTTTATATGATAATACAATAAATATATAATGTATTATACACTACTCGCTCAGAAAACTGATTTTTCATATCAGGTGACATTGAACTATTTAAAAAACACATTTTTATCAGGGATTCATCCGCCACTGGCGGATAAATATTCCGATAAGCGTAGCGATATCGGGAAGTCCTTTCGGAGGCACTTGCTGATTAAAACATTTTTAAGGAAGGCAAAAGCAGGCACAAAAAAGCTTGCTTTTTTATTAAGGGCATATTACCGAAAAATGGTTGGTAAAACCTTCTATAATCCAATATTGATATTTAATTACTTTGCATAAAATTCTTTTAGGCTCTTGATTGCCGCATGTCGGCCAATTTCGACCAATTCCTCTGCTTTGTAAAAGTCATAGGTGCTGCACGAATCACGTGAAATATTGATTAAAATATCAGGCTTGTACTTTTCGAGTGACATTTGTGCATTATGATAGGTCATTAAACCAATGGTTTTATTAATCAATTCAAAATACCCAAGTTTTTCAGTCTTGCTCATGGGATGGGTTTTGTTCAGATGATGGTAGAAATCTCTAATCTTTTTTTGATAAATAGATAGCTTAATAGCTGTTTCCTTTTTCGTAATGACCGGTTTATCTATAGGAATATTCGCATTCACATTTACAACAATCAAAATATCGCCAGGGGTTCTGTGGGCATAATTAATGGGAATATTATTTATCACCCCTCCATCAACTAATAATCCGTCTTCCGTTTTAACGGGTGTAAATATGGTTGGAATAGAAATGGAAGCCCTGATGGCATCAAATATGCTACCTTTGGTAAAAACCACTTCCTTTTTGTTCATAATATCAGCGGCTACCGCAGTATAGTTTATTTTTAAATCTTCTATATTCACGTCGGGGATAAACTCTTTCATTTTATTGAATACTTTGTCGCCTTTCACCAAACCCTGGGTACTAAATGAAAAATCGATCAGACTGAAAACTTTGATTTTATCGAGGGAGCAAATCCAGTTTTTATAGGCTTCCATTTTTCCCAAAGCATAAATACCCCCAACCATTGCACCCATTGAAGTTCCGGAAACTGAAAAAATTTCAAAACCTTGCTTCTCAATTTCCTCAATTACTCCAATGTGCGCAATTCCCCTTGCACCTCCACCCGATAATACTAATGATACCTTTCGTTTCATTTAATTGTCTTTGATCATTATTATTTTAAAAAGTATGATGTCCTTTACTTTGCGATCTTAAATTTATGAAAATATAACCTGATATTATAATCACACCAATAATATCTGAATTGTTTGTAAATCCCCCGTTCTAACAAATTAATGCCCGGTAGTCGTATATAAGTGCTGGTAAGGCTGATATAATTTCGGGCTTGTATAAAACTTGTCCCCATAAACATCTCAGTGATATTATTTTCATAATTTCACACAATAAATTAATTCAAAATAGGATTAAACGAATTTGTATTTAAAATTTAAAAAACATGAAACGCTTTTTAACCTTTTTATTTGTTTCTTTTTTACTGTGGAATGTGCCAACGTATTCACAAAAAAAAGTAGTTGACCGTATCATCGAAATCGGCAATACCGACAATCAAACCATGAATCATTTGGATGTTTTTAGCAACCGTTTCGGGGGCCGGCTCATTGGATCGGATGCTTATGAAAATGCCGCTGAATGGGCCGCCAGTAAATTCAAAGAATGGGGAATGCAAGTAGAGATGGATTATTCCGGCACTTTACCTGTAGGATTTAACAGAGGTCCTTGGTTTGGCAGGATGTTGAGTGATAATGGGATGATTTTGCATTTTGCAACCCCCTCTTATACTTCAGGAACCAAGGGTGTTCAAAAAGGACATGTGGTTATTGAACCCAAATCGCAAGGGGAATTCGATAGGATGAAAGGAAAGTTGAAAGGTGCCTGGGTATTAATTTCAGGTAAAAACGAAGGTTGGCCCATCGATATTTCGTCAAAGGCAGATCATTATAGAGATTCCATTATCTCTGTAAATGCTGAAATAGAAAAAAAGAATGGTGAAATCAGGGGTCAGAATCGGCGGAATCCTGAAGGTGAACAAAAACAGCTATTGCCATTGGTCGAGGAACCGGCCTTGTTTTATCGTCAGATGAAAGATGCTGGTATTTTAGGAATTATCCAGTCTTCGTCAAATCCAATCCGTGCACTTTATGATCGAAAAAATATCGACAATATGACTTTCGAAACACTTCCAACCATTCCGGATATTAAATTAGACGAGCACCAATATGCAATCATCGAGCAGATGGCTAAAGAAAGACAACGTTTCGAACTTGAATTCGACATCAGAAATCATTTTAAAATGGGGCCTGTAAAGTATCATAATGTAATTGGAATTATTCCCGGTACAAAATATCCCAATGAATATGTCATGATCGGCGGACATTTGGATGCATTTGATGTGGCAACCGGAGGTGTGGATTGTGGAACTGGCATTGCCGTTACAATGGAAGCTGCCCGATTGATCATGAAAGCAGGCGGTAAACCGGAAAGAACCATCTTGTTTTGCTTGTGGGCCGGTGAAGAATTCGGACTTTTAGGCTCGAAAAGCTGGGTTGAAAATAATAAAGACAAATGGGCCAAAATATCCAATTATTTTAACCGCGATGGAGGGCCGACTGTTGCCAATAGTTTGAGTGTGACTGAAGCTATGTACGCCGATATGGAAAAAATTTGTGAGCCATTAAATGATATTAATCCCGATTTCCCGTTCACCCTAAGCAAACGTAATCCAACGCCACGCCCAAAAAGTGCCGGAGGTTCTGACCATGCATATTTCGCTTTAAATGGGGTTCCTACTCTTTCTTTTGGAACAGCCGATCCCAAAGGCTATGATTTTAATTACGGAGAAATTTGGCATACTGAACGTGATCTGTATAACATGAGTATTCCTGAATACATGAACCATTCTTCAGTTGTTTCTGCCGTTGTAGTGCTTGGTATTGCCAATTTAAATCACCTTTTGTCAAGAGAAGGTTATTTTATAGAAGAGAAAAAATAGGATAATCGTAATTTTTAAAAAGCCCTTGTGCCAGTTTTCGGTACAAGGGCTTTTTTTTCTGAATAATATTCAAGTCTTACGAAAGCATAAGGCTCAATTTTGCTGCAATAAATTAAAAGTTAATGAATTACTTCGCAGCATGCTAACGAGGTATCAATTTGGAAATTTTTTTATTAATGAGGGAAGTATCTGATTACCAGCCTGCCGGCTGTGTCATACTTCATAATTCGGGTAACAAATTAACGATTTTTTTCAGTTTATCTAAAGGGGTATTATAATTTAAAGCAGAATGCCTTCTTTGATAGTTATATCTGTACATAAATCCATTTAAT